>JAUXBQ010000072.1 GCA_030619365.1 candidate division FCPU426 bacterium
CTATGTTCTAGCGTGTCAATCCTCGTGAGAGGAAACCACCGACTGGAGAGCCGGATGCGGGAAATCCGCACGTCCGGTTCGGAGGGAGGGGGCGTAAGCTCCCTACCCCTATCAGAACAACTTAGCCAGCTACGATCCGTAAAGTTACCTCACGCCAGCTTCGAGTATTTCCAGCGTTTTCGCCCTGGCATCCATCCTGGCTTTTACTCCATATGGCAAGGTCACCTGGTTGGCGATATGCCCCACCGGCAAGCCGGAATACACCGGCACGCCCAGGGGGCGCAGGCGGTCAATCAGCACTTCCCGCAGCCAAAAACTGGGACGCGTTTTTCGGGGTTCGCAATCCGTGAATTTCCCCAGCACAATACCGGCCGCGTCTTTGAGTTTCCCGGCTGCCAGCAATTGCGTGAGCATGCGGTCTATGCGGTAAGGCTCCTCGCCGATGTCCTCCAGAAAAACAATCCGGTTCCGGGTCCGTACTTCGTAGGGCGCGCCCAGACTGGCGGCCAGCAAAGACAAAGTGCCTCCGGTCATTCGCCCGCTGGTTTGTCCCGAACGCAGCGTCTGCCCGCCCACAGCCGGGATCTTTCCAAGGGGCTGCGAAGAGAACACCGCGCGCTGCAGCCATTTCCAGGACCAGTCGCTGATACCCGTGGACGCCCCGGGCATGGGGCCCCAGAAACTGACCAGGCCAACCTTTTGCAGGGCCAGATGCAGCAGGGTGAGGTCCGAGAACCCGACCAGCACCTTGGGATGACGACGCAGACGATCCAGGTCGAGGTGCTCCAGTAAACGGGAGACGCCATAGCCCCCGCGCGTGCAAAACACCCCTTTTATTTGGGGAGAAGTAAAAGCCCGCTCAAGGTCCGAGCTGCGGGCGCGGTCCGGGCCGGCTAAATAACCCTGACGCTGACGGGCCGTGCGTCCGCTATGCACCTGGAATCCCAGGGCTTGCAGCCGGGTTTGGGCCCGGGAAACCATGCTGGGATCGCGCGGAGGAGAAGCCGGGGAGAGCAGGGCGACATGATCGCCGGTCTGCAGGCAGGAGGGGCGGAGCAGGGAGCCGGGCATCTTAGAAGAGCAGGCGGCACACGATGTAGGCGGCCACCACGCCGGTGAGATCTCCCAGCAGGGAAGCGGGCAGGGCATGCCGGGTTTTGCGGATAGCCACGGACCCGAAATAAATCGCCAGCACGTAGAACGTGGTTTCCGTGCTGCCTTCCATCACGCTGACCAGGCGCCCGATGAAACCGTCCGGTCCGAAGGTTTTAAAGACGTCGGATATCAGGCCCAGGGTGCCGGAACCGGACAGGGGACGTAAGAGCGCCACGGGCAGGGCCTCGGGCGGAAAGCCGACCAGACTGGTGAGAGGGCGCAGCAGGCCGACCAGCAGGTCCATGGCCCCGCTGGCGCGGAACATGCCGATGGCCACCAGGATACCCACCAGGTAGGGAATGATTTTCACGCCGATCCAAAACCCTTCCTTGGCGCCCTCTATAAAACTTTCGTACACCCGGATTTTGCGGAACGCGTAGGCGTACAGGGGAATGCCCAACAGGAGCAGGGGAACGACCCAGTGGGCGGCGGCATTCAGAAAATCTTTCATGCGGCTTGACCTCCCTGGGGATCGTCCTGGCGGAAAAGGGGCAGCCGGGAGAAAGCTTTGGCGGCCAGCACAGCCACCACGGTGGAACAGGTGGTGGCCAAAATGGCGGCAATGATAATTTCCGAGGGATTGTGCGAGCCCGCGGCCACGCGGAGTCCGATTACCATGGCCGGGACGAGCTGCACGGAGCTGGAATTAAGGGCCAGAAACGTGCACATGGCGTCAGTGGCGGTTTCTTTATCCGGGTTCAGTTCCTGCAGTTCCTGCATGGCTTTCAGACCCATGGGCGTGGCAGCGTCTCCCAGACCCAGCATGTTGGCCCCGATGTTCAGCGCAATGGCGCCCAGGGCCGGATGGTCGGCCGGCACTTTGGGGAAAAGCCAGCGAAACAGGGGCCGCAGCGCCCGGGCCAAGGCTTGCACCAGGCCGGCGTCCTGCGCCACCCGCATGAGCCCCAGGAAGAGTGCCATGGCGCCGATCAGCCCTATCGCAAGCTCCACCGCGCTTTTGGCCGAAAGAAAGGCCGCGGAGGAAACTTCGGGCATGGTGCCGCGGATGGCCGCGGTCAGGACGGCCAACACGATCAATCCCAGCCAGACAATATTCATGCGCATAACCCCCGGTCGTAGGGAACGGTTCCCCGACCTGAATGATTATCGAAGACGGGATTCCCTCCGGTTGCGACCGTTCCCTACATCTTTGCGTGCACCAAAACAAATTCATTGTAGCGGCCGTGCCACGCGGGGTCAATGCAATAGTGTTTTCGCTCCGCCCCGGGGTGAAAGTCGGGGGAGGATATGCTATACTTTGGTGCCAGAGGAGGTGACCAGTCATGACCGATGAACGCCGAAAATTCGCGAGAGTCGCCTGCTACATGATTGCCAGGCAAACCAGGACCAGCGGTGAAGAAGAGGATTTTTTCGGTACGGTCCGCAATATGTCGATCGGCGGCGCCATGATAGAAACCGAACAGACCGTGTTACCGGGCGTCCAGGTGGATCTGGCCTTTCTGCTGGAAGAGAATCAACAAATCTGGGAAGGCCGGGGACAGGTCGTGTGGTCGCGGAAAAAAGGAGAGAAAAACGTGATGGGCCTGCAATTTTCAGAACCGCTGGAAGAAAACTGGAGACAATCCTTGGCGTAGCCGGGGAGGCGCAGGAGTCAGCCATGAAATTCACGCCCATGCAAATCCCGGGAGTCATCCGGATTGAACCCCACGTGATTAAGGATAATCGCGGGTTTTTCTGGGAGTCCTACCATAAACTCCGTTTTGCCGAAAACGGGATCGCCGAGGAATTCGTACAGGATAATCACAGCCAATCAAAGTACGGGGTATTGCGGGGGCTGCACTACCAAAAAAACCCGCATGCCCAGGGAAAATTGGTGCGCGCGCTGCGGGGAGCAATTTTCGACGTGGCCGTGGACATCCGCCGCCATTCGCCCACGTTCGGCCGCTGGGTGGGCGAGACACTAAGCGCCGAGAACCGGATCATGCTTTACATCCCCGCGGGTTTCGCGCACGGATTCTGCGCGCTGGAGAACGATACCGAGGTCCATTATAAAACCACCGCCATCTATTCGCCGCAGCACGACGCCGGCCTGCTCTGGGACGACCCGGAGATCGGGGTGCGCTGGCCGGATATTGACGGGGTGTACCTGCTTTCCGAAAAAGACCTGCAGAACTCTCCGCTTAGTGAAATAGAGGAATAACCGAAGAAAAAACAAGATCACCACGAAGGACACGAAAAAAAGCAAAGGCGGATCACGAAGAGCACGAAGAAAAAATTAAGGGTAAAAGCTTTCAAGCCTTTACCCTTTTTATTATTCTTTTCTTCGTGTCCTTCGTGTTCAGTCTTCGTGCTCTTCGTGGTAATCTTTTTCTGAAAACCTAGGCCGGGGTGGGCGCGGTTTTTTCGGTATCCTGGGAGAGCACCCGGTTGAGTATTTCCGGCACTTGCTGAGGCGTGACCTGACTGAACACCTTGTCATTAATAGTCACCACCGGCGCCAGGCCGCATACGCCCAGGCACCGGGTATTTTCGAGAGAGTACAGCCCGTCCTTGGTCGTTTCGCCCAGCTCGATGCCCAATTCTGTTTTGAAAGCCTCCAAAATATTATCCGCGCCTTTGACAAAGCAGGCGGTTCCCAGGCAGACGGAAATCGCATACTTTCCCCGGGGCTTGAGGCGGAAGAAATGATAAAAGGTCGAAACGCCGCTTACGGTGGAGGTCGGAACTTGCAGGCGCTGCGCCACCTCATACATGTGCGCCTGGGACAGAAAGCCGTAATAATCCTGGACCTTGTGCAGCACGGCCATTAAAAAACTCTCGGGATGCTCCCGGCCCAGGCACTCCTCGATAAAGGCGACCACGTCCGGGTGAAGCGTACTTTGGTTCGTCATTACTTTATCCCCCGCGGCTCACGGGGAGTATAGTGCGTGTGCAGCAGATGGTGGGCTTTTTCGCTCCCCGGCCGGCCAAGAAAATTTTCGTAGAGCTCCAGAATAAACGGATTTTCGTGGGATTTTCTTACTTTTTTCTTCTCGTCGATCATGTACAGCGCCTGGGCCCGCAGACGGATAAGGTCGCGGTCCAGCACGTAGCGCCCCTCGGAGGGGTAGGGCTGGCCGCCGCCGCCGACGCAGCCGCCCGGGCAGGCCATAAGTTCAATCAAATGGTACTGTTTTTTACCGGCTTTGACCTTTTCCAGAATGGTCTGGGCATTGGTCAGACCGTTGGCCACGGCGACGTTCAGGGTCTGGCTGCCGACCTTGATCGAGGCCTCTTTCAATCCCTCGACCTGGCGGACCTGCGTAAAGTTCAAATCCCGCAAAGGTTCGCCAGTGATTTTTTCGGCCGCCGTGCGAAGCGTGGCTTCCATCACGCCGCCGGTGGTGCCGAAAAGATCGGCCGCGCCGGACGAGAATCCGAGCGGATTATCGAAATCATTGTCCGGCAGCTTGGTGAAATCAATACCATAGGCCTTGACCATCCAGGCGAATTCCCGGGTCGTGAGCACGGCGTCCGTGAAAGGCTGTCCGGTCGCCGTGTAGTGCTCTGGCCGGAAAATTTCGAATTTTTTGGCCGTGCAGGGCATGATCCCCACCACGTAAATGTTTTTGGGATCCAGGGACTTTAACTCGGCGTAATAAGTCTTGAGTAAGACCGAGAGCATGGTCATGGGCGAACGGCAACTGGAAGCGTGGGGAATCAGCTCGGGATAGAAATGCTCCATATAGCTGATCCAGCCGGGTGAGCAGGAGGTGAGCAGCGGCAGATTTTCATTTTTCTTTATCCGCAGCACGAGCTCGTGCGCCTCTTCCACTACGGTCAGGTCGGCGCCGAAATTCGTGTCAAACACCGCGTCGAATCCCAGGCGGCGCAGGGCGGTCACGGTCTGAAACGTGGCCGGCGTACCGGCCGGGAGGCCGAAGTCTTCGCCGATCGCGGCCCGGATGGAAGGCGCGATTTGCGCCACCACGTGCTTGGCGGGATCGGCCAGGGCGGCCCAGACTTCATCCGTGAAGCGCTTTTCCTGAAAGGCCGCGGTGGGGCAGACATTAATGCACTGTCCGCAATTGATGCAGACCGAATCGGCCAGGGGCGCCTCGAAGGCCGGGGTCACCACGGTCTTGACCCCGCGGTGCATCTGGGTGAGATTGTGCACGCCCTGCACCTCGGAGCACATGCGCACGCAGCGGTAGCAGAGGATGCATTTTTCGGAATCGCGGATGACCGAGAGGCTGGAAGTCTCGAGCGGGAACGTTTTGCGCTCGCCTTCATACAGGCGTTCGCGCACGCCCAGTGTGTAGGCCAGGTTTTGCAGTTCGCACTGGCCGTCGCGCTCGCAGGTTTGGCAGTCTTGCGGGTGGTTGTCCAGAATAAGCTCGACCAAGTCGCGCCGGGCCTGGCGGATTTCAGGCGAGTTGGTCTGAATGGTCATGCCCTCCCGCACCTCGGTGGAGCAGGAGGTCTGGAACGTGCGAGCCCCGTCCACCTCCACGATACAGATACGGCAGGCGCCCTCCAGGGACAGGTCCGGGTGGTAGCACAGCCGGGGGATATGGATGCCGATGGTTTGCGCGGCCTCCATGATCGTGGTCTGCTCCGGCACCGTCACCGGCGTGTTGTCGATGGTCAGTTTAATCTTTTTCATACTTCACACCTTAAAAAGATTTATCCACGAAGGACACGAAGGAAAAGATTAGCCACGAAGAGCACGAAGAAAGGCAAAATAATAAAGGGTTTAAAATCATAAAGTATTAAAGATTTTAACCCTTATTTTCTTTCTTTGTGTTTCTTCGTGCTCTATTTCTTTTCTTCGTGCTCTTCGTGATCCGTTTTTTTATCTTTTGTTAACAGCGTCGAATTTGCAGACGTTAAAGCACTCGCCGCATTTTATGCAGCGTTCCTGGTCGATCACGTGCGGCTGGCGGGCCGTGCCGCTGATGCAGCCGACCGGGCAGCGCCGGGCGCAGAGCGTGCAGCCCGTGCACTTGTCCGGGTTGATCTCATACTTGATGAGTTGCGAGCATTTCTGGGTGGGGCAGCGTTTTTCCCGGATGTGGACTTCGAATTCCTCGCGAAAATTCTTCAGCGCGCTCAGCACGGGATTGGGCGCGGTCTGGCCCAGGCCGCAGAGCGAGGTCTTCTGAATCAGGCGGCCCAGGCGTTCAAGCTTGTCCAGGTCCTCCATTACCCCCCGGCCGTCGGTTATGCGCCGCAGAATCTCCAGCATGCGCAGCGTGCCTTCGCGGCAGGGCACGCACTTGCCGCAGGACTCGTCCTGGGTGAACTCCAGGAAAAACTTGGACACGGCCACCATGCAGTCCTGGTCGTCCAGCACGATCATGCCGCCCGAGCCCATGATGGATCCGGCCTGCTGGAGCGATTCGTAATCCACCGGCGTATGAATCATGGAGGCCGGAAGGCAGCCGCCCGAAGGCCCGCCGGTCTGCACGGCCTTGAGGCTGCGGCCTTCCGGCACGCCGCCGCCGATATGGTAAATAATTTCCTTCAGGGTGGTCCCCATGGGGACTTCCACCAGCCCTGAGTTCTTGATTTTACCGGCCAACGCGAAAACCTTGGTGCCCTTGCTGCTCTCCGTCCCGATCCGCGCGAACCAGTCCGCGCCATGTTGGATAATGACCGGCACGTTGGCCCAAGTTTCGACGTTGTTGATCACGGTGGGGTGGCCCCAGAGCCCGGATTGCGTGGGATACGGAGGCCGGAGCCGGGGCTGGCCGCGCTTGCCTTCGATGGAATACATGAGGGCGGTCTCCTCGCCGCAGACGAACGCGCCGGCGCCCAGCCGGATTTCCAGGTCAAAATCAAAGCCCGAATCCAGGATGTTGGTCCCCAGCAAATTGGCTTCCCGGCATTGCGCAATGGCGTTTTCCAGGCGCTTGATGGCCAGGGGATACTCGGCGCGCACGTAAAGATAGCCCTGGCGGGCGCCGATGGCAAAGGCGCCCAGCGCCATGCCGTGGATAATGCTGTACGGATCGCCCTCCAGGGTGCTGCGGTCCATGTAGGCGCCGGGGTCGCCTTCGTCCGCGTTGCAGACCACGTAGCGCTCGGGATCCGGGCTGGTGGTCGCGTCCTGCCACTTGCGGCCGGTGGGATAGCCCCCGCCGCCGCGGCCGCGCAGCCCGGAGCGGGAGATTTCCTCGATCACGTACTGGGGGTCGTTCTTGCTCAGGACCATGGCCAGGGCTTCGAACCCGTCGTTGGCAATGTAATCCGCCAGGCTTTCCGGATCAATGATGCCGCTGTTGCGCAGTGTCAGCCGGGTTTGCTTGTTGAAAAACGCCACGTCCCCGTACAGGGAAAAGAAACGGTTGATCAAGGGGTCCACCTTGACCAGCAGGGATTCGAAGGTTTTGTTTTCGATGAAATGAGATTGAATGATCTGGTCCAGTTCCTGCTCGGTGCTGAAGGCATAAATTACTTTTTCCGGGAACACCATCATGCCCACACGGTCGCCTTCCTCGCCGGCCGGGTACAAGCCCAGGCATCCGCCCGTAAAGGCGCGGATGGTATCCACGGGCAGGCCTTGGGCTTTCAGCCGCTCCTGGAATATGGGCGCCCATTTGCTGGGCAGACCGGTGGACACGGTTGAGAGGGAGGAAAAAGTGACCACCCGGGAGTAGAGAATGCTGGTTTTTTTATCCAGAATCAGTTCGACCACCGGCTGTCCGCCCAGCACGTGTTGCTGGAAGATATCCTGGACTTTGGCCACGGTCATTTTTTCGTATTTGAACGGAAACTGGTTGGGCACGAAAACTCCCACGATGGGCTCCTGGGAACAACGGCCCGTGCAGCCGGTTTGACGAATGAGGATGTCGTCGCGGCCGGAAGCTTTCAGCAGTTTCTCGAATTCAGCGCGAACGTCCTCGGCGCCGGCGGCGTTTTCACAGGTGGCCGAGCCGACCTGGATGACGGTCTTGGCTTCGTCATAGTGCCGGGCGCGTTCCTCCAGCAAGCTCTGCTTGACCTGGTTGAATTTTCTTAAGGTGTTGCCCATGAGGCCTCGCTTGTTTTCTGAACGACCGCGAGGGTCGTAACCATGATTATACGTGTTCGTGTGAAATCCGAACTGGCGGAAAGGGATTTGACGGCCCGGCCCGGAACACTCGCCGGGATGAAACCCCGGATCTTCGAGGGGAAACGCCGGGAGGGGACAGGCCGCCTCCCGGCCAACCGTTTTACATTTTGTTGTTGCTGCCCAGTACGTCGACGATCTTGTGTTTGACGAGTTCCTTGATGGCGGACCGGGCCGGTCCCAGGTATTTCCGGGGATCGAATTCCGAAGGCTTTTCGCTGAACACCTTGCGGATGGTGGCGGTCATGGCCAGGCGCAGGTCGGTGTCGATGTTTATTTTGCAGACCGCGCTCGTCGCCGCGCGCCGGAGCATGTCTTCCGGCACGCCCTTGGCGCCCGGTAGGTCGCCGCCGAATTTGTTGCACTGGGCCACCAGGTCCTGGGGAACCGAGGAGGAACCGTGCAGCACGATGGGGAACCCGGGGACCAATTTGGAAATTTTTTCCAGGCGGCCGAAATCCAGCTTGGCCTCGCCTTTGAACTTGTAAGCGCCGTGCGACGTGCCAATGGCGATGGCGAGCGAATCCACGCCGGTTTTTTCCACGAACTCCTTGACCTGATCGGGATTTGTGTAACTGGCGTCCTCGGCGCTGACATTGACGTCATCCTCAACGCCGGCCAGGGTGCCCAGCTCCGCTTCCACGGAAACACCTTTGGCGTGGGCGTACTCGACAACCTTCTTGGTCTCGGCAATGTTTCCGGCAAACGGGCGTGAGGAGGCGTCGATCATGACCGAGGTAAAGCCGCCGTCCACGCAGATTTTGCAGATTTCGAAATCCTCGCCGTGATCCAGGTGGAGCACAATGGGCACGTCGGTGGTTTGCAGGGCCGCCTCGACCAGCTTGACCAGGTATTCATGGCGGGCGTACTTCCGCGCGCCGGCCGACACCTGTAAGATAAGGGGAGAACGGGTCTCCTGGGCCGCGTCCACGATGGCCTGAAGGATTTCCATGTTGTTCACGTTGAATCCGCCGATGGCGTACCCTTCGGCGTAGGCTTTCTTGAATAATTCCTGGCTTCCCACGAGCGGCATAATTTATAATTCCTCTTTCTATTAAGATGCTTGCCCATACCCGGCAAATAAGTCGGAGCCATTATAGTCAAAGCGGAATAATTGGCAACAAAATTCTTTTCAGGTTTGGAAAACGCAGGAGAAACAGATAGATTGTGGTTGAACCCAACGCCTGCTTGGGCCTATAATTTCACAGCAAATGATATTCATCACCTACCCCTACGCTAAAGCTTCGGGGCACAAGAAGACGCCAAGAGCGCAAAGTAACAAAATTTAGAAAATTTTTATCGATAGGCCAAGCGAGGAGGCTGAGTTGTTATGAAAAGATTTTTTTGTTTGTTCAGCATGTTGCTCTTGTTGCCCGGGGCGGATGCCGTCCTGGCCGGCACGGGCGTGAGCGGGGCGCAGGTCCTGCAGCAGCAAAGCGGCGCCCGGCCCGCGGGCATGGGTAATGCCTTTGCGGCGGTTTCCGGCGGCGTGTACGCCCTGGGCATCAACCCGGCGGGAGCGCATGACCTGGACAAAGTCGAGATCATGTTTATGCACGCCGGCGGGTTCGAGGGGATATCCACGGAGAAGCTGGCGGCCTTGATGCCGTTCCCCGGCGTGGGCGTGATCGGCCTCCAGTTTCTCTATCGGGGGCAACCCAACATAGACAACAACGTGCCGGGGGAAGGCGTCATTGAGGTCAAGGACATGATCTACGGTCTGAGTTTCGCCGGTCCGATTGTCGCCGGTTTCAGCCTGGGCGTGAACGCCAAGGTGGTCAGCCTGACCCTGGGACCGGTGGATACGGCCGCCTTTTCCCTGGACCTGGGCACGCAATACGAGCCTCTGGAAAATCTGACGGTGGGCCTGGCCGCGCGCAACCTGGGTCCGGCGGTGGAATTCAACACGACCGAAGACCCGTTGCCCCTGACAGCCGTGGCCGGCGTCAGTTACCTGCTGACCGGCAGCGGACGGCATGAGCTCAATACGGCCCTGGACGTGTCGTATCTCGTGCCCGAGGAAAACGTTAGCCTGCGCGTGGGCGGGGAATACTGGTTCCGCCGGATGCTGGCCCTGCGCCTGGGCTATGTGTATTCCGGGCAGGGCAGCGTCAAGGGTGTGTCTTTCGGCGTGGGCTTCCGCTTTAAGGCCGGCACGGTGGACATGGTACTGGATTACGCCATGCTGCCGCAGTTCTGGGAGGAAGAGGATTTTGAGGCCGAAAACCTTATCAGTCTAAGTGTGAAGTTCTAGATCACGAAGAGCACGAAGAAAAGAAAAAGAGCACGAAGGGAAAAAGGGTAAAATCAAAAAGATTTATCTGAAAGAGTCTATAATCATAGCGTAGAGTTTTAGATCACGAAAAACACGAAGGAAAAGGAAGATAACGAAGAGCACGAAGGGAAGTAAAGGTAAAAACAAAGACTCGTAAAATAAGATTCATGGGTAAAAGACAGTTTTCCTATTGAGTGATTTTTTAATATATAATTCTTCTCCACTCCAATTTATTTATACTCCCGAAATTGATTAATAAACCCAAACGCATTTTACTAGCTTTCAAATAGTTCAATATTTGACAGTCGTCTCTTTTTTGGAGGCTTTCCTGAGCTTTTAATTCGACAATAATTTTTTCGAAGCAAATAAAATCCGGAACATACATCTTTGTCAAAGTTACGCTTTTATAGCCGATGGCCATGGGTCGCTGGGCAGCGGAAGGTATGTCACGTAAACGTAATTCCACATCTAATGCTTCTTGATATACAGCCTCCAGGAACCCGTGTCCTAAAATACGATGAACTTCAATTGACGCACCTATGATGCTGAATACTTCTTTTTCAAAAATAAGCATCATGAGCATTCCCTCCCTGGTCGTATTTCTTTTTGATGATTAGACCGGGAGATTAATAATCCCATTCA
>JAUXBQ010000335.1 GCA_030619365.1 candidate division FCPU426 bacterium
GGCCGGGGCCGCGGCCACGGCCGGAACGGCCGAAGGGCCGCGGGTTCCGAAGCCGCGTGGGTATGTGAATGATTTTGCCAACGTGTTGTCCGACCAGGAGGAAGCGGTTCTCACGGAAATTTCAGCCTCCCTGGAACAGGCCACGACCGCCCAGTTGGCTTACGTCATCATGCCCAACATCGAGCCATACGATGATTTTACTTATGGCATGGCGATTTTTGACGCCTGGAAAATCGGGCAAAAAGGCAAGGACAACGGCATCTTAATCCTCATCGCGCTGAAAGAACGGCGCATACGGATTATTCCGGGATACGGGCTGGAAGCTGTTTTGCCGGACGGAAAGCTGGGCCGGTACCGGGACCAATACCTGGTGCCTCTTTTAAAGCAGAATAAGGCGGGTGAGGGATTGGCCAATCTTGGCCTGGCCATTTCCCAGGCCATCGCCAAGGAGGCCGGCGTCGAACTCAAGGGCGCCGCGGCCAGGCGGCCAAAAAACCGCCAGGCCGGCAAGTCGCTCGCCCGGCTGATCACAATGTTCGTGTTTTTGATCATCGTGGTCCTCGTAGGCCGGCGTAACCGCAAAAGGGGGTACCGTTCCGGCGCGGTCTTTATCCCCGGAGGGTATTACGGCAGCGGCGGGGGTGGTTTTGGCGGAGGCTTTGGCGGGTTCGGCGGGGGCTTTTCCGGCGGCGGCGGTGTGGGCGGCGGCTGGTAAAAAAACATTATCCACGAAGAGCACGAAGAAATTAAAAGAGAGAAAAAATAAAGATAAAAAGATAAATGAAGGAGGAAGGAGAAAATATGGAAAAAACGGGATTAGCACTTATTTCATTGTTGGGGATTATTTTGGTGGTTTGTTTGTTGGTGCTGCTGGGCGTGGTCTTCTACGTTATCGGCAGTTACAACAGCCTGGTCAAACTGGACGAGTCGGTCAAGACCGCCTGGTCCCAGGTCGAGAACCAGCTGCAGCGCCGGAACGACTTGATTCCGAACCTGGTCAATTCGGTCAAAGGCTATGCCAAGCACGAGAAAGGGATTTTTGAAAATGTGGCCGAGGCCCGGGCAAAATTGGCCGGGGCCCAAAGCCGGCCGGAGAAAATTAGCGCGGCCAATAACCTCTCCGGCATGTTGGGGCGCTTGTTTGCCATTGTTGAGAACTATCCGCAACTGAAAGCTGACATGAATTTCCGGCAGTTGCAGGATGAACTGGCGGGCACGGAGAACCGGATTGCCGTGGAGCGGATGCGGTACAATGAGTGGGTGAAGAAGTTCAACCAGAGCATCCGCGTGTTTCCGAAAAACATCATTGCCGGGATTTTCCGGTTTGAGAAGGCGTCCCTGTTCGAGGCTGAAGAGGGCTCGAAGGAAGTGCCCAAGGTGGACTTTAACCAATAGGGTATGTCCGACCGGTCTGACCGGTCCGACCGGTCCGGCACTACGAGTCGGACCCAAAAGCTAGGAGTAGTCCAGGCGGCCGCTCCGGAACTTGTTTCCGGGGAGGAAAGTCCGAGCTCCCAGGGTAGAGTGCTGGGTAACACCCAGTCGCGGCAACGCGAAGGAAAGTGCCACAGAAAATATACCGCCCTGAACCCTGCGTGGTTCAGGGTAAGGGTGAAATGGCGAGGTAAGAGCTCACCGCGCGCCGGGTGACCGGCGTGGCAGGGCAAACCCCACTCGGAGCA
>JAUXBQ010000214.1 GCA_030619365.1 candidate division FCPU426 bacterium
CAAAGTAACAGTTTTTTCTCGATCTATGGAGCCTTTTTATAACCTATTTTGTCGCACTTGTGATTACAATTCACTGACGGGGATACGGCCTAGATGACCACGAAGGCGCGAAGGACATGAAAGAGATATAGCCACCAAGACACTAAGACACCAAATATTAACTTGTACATGCTCAACAACGTTTAAATCCGAACATCGAATATCGAAATACGAAACAAACAGAAAATGACCAAAAAAGATAAATCAGAAATGTTTATCTTTTTATGTTTTTCGAATTTGTTTCGTGCTTCGATATTCGGATTTCGAATTTTAACATGGATAACCTTGGTGCCTTGGTGTCTTAGTGGCATCTTTTCAGGAAGGGATGTATTCATATGGAGTAGGTTTTTGATTTTATTTGGACATGCATGATGACAAAAGCTGGTTTCTTGCTTAAAATGTTTTCATGCCGAAACGATCCAAGACCCGTATCGCGTGCGGGATGACTTTGCTGGTTCTGGGATGCTTGCTGGCCGTGCCCGGACGGGCGGTTTGGGAACATGCCCCCATTTCCCAGACCACGCGCCTGCCCGCAGGACAGCCGGCCGTGTGGGAAATGGGCTTCATCTTCAACCAACAAGCCGTCTATCCGGCCAAATTGCGCTGCCCGGCCGGATTCCGGGTTGTGATTCATGTATTGAATATTTCCCCGGTCGCCATTGTTCTGCGGCGCGGAAAAGGCTCGGCTGAAATTCGGGTGGAGTCCGGGGGATATTACCGCTGGCAATTCGGTAAGGTCCAACCGGGCGATCACGTCTTCTATTTAAGCCTTCCCCGGCAGGACAATCTTGATCACCGTGGGCATGATCATGCCGGCCATTCCCCGTTGCAGACCTGCCACGTCCTGGCCGGCACCTGGCCCGGTTCGGCCGTTATATACCGGACAGCGTGGATTGCCTGGCAAAACCGGTTGTTACCCGGCCAGTTGCCACTACCGGCCGGACGCCATTGTCAGGTTTTTCTGGGAGCTGGAAACAAGGCCCCGGCCGCCCGGTTCACCGTGCAAGGCCAATCATTCGAGATACGCACCGGAGAAGTAACCCTCACGGAATTTCTGAAAACCCGGGGGCAAAAAACCACCCTGGAACCCGCTCCCTATAAGCCGGCAATATTCCATATCCGCTAGCCTATGTCCCTCCGGCTGTGCGTCAAGTCCGGGACGGTCGTCCGGCCCGCAGAACCTCGTGAAAGATGCTGGCAACCTGTTCGGCCATTTTATCCAAGTTAAAGCGCTCAAATACAATTTCCCGGCCAACCCGTCCCATGTCTTGGCGGCGTTCCGGTGCGGTTAGCAGGTTTCGTAGTTTGCGCTCCAGGTCAGCCGCGTCCCCGGGCTGAAATAAGTATCCTGACCGCCCGTCGGCTATGATTTCCGGTATACCCCCGGCGGCGGGCCCCACCACGGGCCGCTCCATGGCCATGGCTTCCACCGCGTCCATGCCCAGTGACTCGAAAGCCGAAGCGCAGGCCAGAACTGCAAATGATTGCATCACCGCCGGCATATCTTTGCGAAAACCCACCCAATGCACGCGGTCTTCGAAGCCGGCCGCCCGGACCGTGGCCTTTAGTTTTTCGGCATAGGCGGTTTCCGTGGGACCCACGGGCTTGCCGACCATGACCAAATGCCACTCTGGGAAGGCCGGAGCCAAACGAACAAAAGCCTCCACGACCAGGTGCGGTCTTTTCCCCTGGTTCAGCCGTCCGACGTACCCCAGGATGGGCTTGCCCGGCGGCACGCCGTAGTCTCCCCGCAAGTCGCAGTTGCGGGTGAGTTCCGGATTCCAGTAGGTCTGCAATTCGATCCCATTGTAAATTGTGGTGACTTTTTCGCCGGGCAGGGGCACGGTCTTAAGCAGGTTTTTCTCGACCAGACGGGAAATGGCGATAACGTGATCAGTATTCCGATACACCCAGGCGTGGAACAGGTCCAGTTTTTTTTCGGTGGAATAAACGTGCTTGGTCAGCACAACGGGAATCCGCCCCGCCAGGCGTGAGGCCAGAATCAGGTTGGCCAGGTCACGCGACCAATGCGCATGAATGATTTGGATTTTCTCGCGCTTTAAAAACCGGGCTAAAGACCAGATGTCCAGGGGATCAAAATAACCGCGCATGCCGGTGGCCACGACCGGCAGATTCCAGGCTTGGGATAATTGCTCCACCAGCGTGCCGGGCCGGCACATTACCCAGGTGGGATGCCCCTGGGCGATCAATTTCCGCGCCAAAACGGGCACGTCGATTTCCCGACCGCCCACGCCCGGCGAAGAAATCATCTGCAGGTTTCGAATCGGCTCGGTCACTGGTTGTTTCAGGCGCGGCGCGCCTATTTCTCATCCCCGGAATCAGCCACCAGCGGTTCTTCCGGTTCCTCCCCAGAGATATGCAGCGCCGCTTCCTCGGCCGCTGGGGGCGCTTCGGGTTCTACCAAGTTGGCTATTACTTCGGATTCATCCTCGGGTTGCTTGTCCGGCGCGGCCGGCTCCAGCGTGCTGGCCAGCTGGGTCTCGGCCGCCGGCCCTTCGTCAACCGCCTCGCCGGCCCCGTTCTCCCGGGCCGCGGCTTTTTTCAAAGTCGCTTCGCTTTGGGGGTGTAATTTGGCCTGCAAGCGGGCTTGACAGTTTTCGCAAAACGCCTGACCCTTGGCATCCAGGCGCCAGAGGGTGGTTGAGGGCAGCAATACGCATTTTTTCAGATTGCAGGGTGGCATGCCGACCGCTTGCCCCACCTGATAGATCGCCTCGGTCACCGCCCGGCGTTGAAATAGCTCGATGTCCGGGGTTTTATGATAGTACTCCTCGCGCAGACGAGCCAGTGCCATAACGCCCAAACCCTGATGGGGACGATTGAGCCCGTAGGCAAAGCTCTTCTCACCATAAAACATGTCCGTGTCCACGATACCCAGCACAGCCACCAAGCTTTCGCGTTTCCGGGCGATTGCCAGCTTCAACAGTTTTTCCGCGTCGAATTGACGCCGCTCATCGGAATACATCTCGGTTTCCGGCTCCTCGGACCGTCCAATATGCACGTGATACTTATAGGATTTCCGCAAAGCCACGGCAATCTCTCCCAAAATCTCCACCAGGACCTTGCCGATGGGAACCAACAGTATTTCCTTGCGATGTTCATTCGGTCTGTCCATTAACTTCCTCCTCCAGTAACCAATTTCGTTTTTATATTTTACCACAAATCACACGGCGCGGAGATGCAGCAAAGCGCGACACCAGGGCGGTTCAGGAGCCGGGTCATTCCCCGGGTCACCCGCTCTGCCTGGGCGTATGGCCATCCCGCGCCCTTCCTGATTAAGGCCGGAAAAACATTTTCAGACCGATCAAAATGAGCAGCATCGCAAAAATCCGTTTCAATAGCAGAGGTGGCACATCTGCGATCAGCCGCGCGCCAATGAATCCGCCGATGATGAATCCCGCGCATATCCAGACCGCTGCCTGCCAATCCGCCTGCCCGCGGCGCAGGTATTCCAGGGCGGCCAATAGGCCTATCGGCGGCAGCATCAGCAGCAGCGAGGTGCCCTGGGCCAATTTTTGCTCCATGCCGAAGAAATACACCAGGGCTGGGATAATCAAAACAGCCCCGCCGATGCCCAGTGCGCCGCTCAATACGCCCGCGGCCAGACCGATGCCCAACATGCCGAAAATAAAACCCATGGTTTCACCTCGCGAGCACACTCCCGGGCTGCCAGGGCGCGGGGCTGACCCGGGATTACCTGCTTCAACAAGCCCGGCTGCCTGTCTCGTGGGAGCTGAAAATAGCGACTGCCGCGGGAATGGTCCGAGACCGTTTTTTCCCGGTCAGAACTATGAAATCAGTTTTTTAGTTCTGCGTTCCTGGTTGCGGCGATCCAGGCGCCGGCGTTCCTTGAGACGCCGTTCCAGGCTGACGAGAACGAGTGTGTGGCGCCGGTCGTCAAACCTGCGCTCCAAGTCCCGTCGCTGATTCGCGCGACGGTCATGCACAATAAGCAGAGTCCGGGGACGAATGGCCCGGAAGATCAAATAGTTACTGCTTTGGGAAACCGCCAGCAAGATCAAATCGCTCTTCTCGATCCCTTGTTTGCGGAACCATTCCTTCAACCCGAAACCCACCGGCCAAAACCTCTGGCGTTTAAACATTTTGCCCTTTTTTCCTTTGGCGCGCCGCTGACGGCAGCGAAAAATCACCGGGTGTTCATTGGTGCCGCGCACATTGATCATGACCACGTGAATGAGTTCAGCGTCAATGAAACAACGCGGCGGAATGTCCATGTTGGAAAGGTTCAGGTACCCATCCTTGATCTCCGTGGAGGACAGGCGGTTTTCGAATACGGTTTCTGGTTCGACCGGCTCCCGGAAAATGACCCGGTTCCACAATTCCTTGACTTTATGCATGGACGTTTCACTCCTCGTTTATTCGAAAAACTCGC
>JAUXBQ010000330.1 GCA_030619365.1 candidate division FCPU426 bacterium
ACTAAGGCACCAAGACACTAAGAAAATAAGGGTTAATACTAAAGCCAACTACTTGTCGTCATACCGGCGAAAGCCGGTATCCAGGTATGTTAATTTTAAATACTTTACTGGACCCCGGTTTTCACCGGGGTGACGATTCGTGCCTTGGTGTCTTAGTGGCTGCTTTTTTTCTTAATGCCTTGGTGGCGAATAAAATGGGCCTCATTTATTTACGAAATCCGAAGTGAATCACGATAGTCCCGGATTGCTCAACCTGCCGCACAGTCAGCGGAAGCGGCGCGAAAACGAATTTTTTAAGCGCGGCGATGGCCAGCCGGTCCAATTCCGCGTAGCCCGAGGTTTTTTCAACAAAGATTTTATCGCCTACTTCCCCGTCCGGATCCACCACGAAGCGGATGACCACTTCGGCCTCTATTCCCTTTTCCTCCAGCCAGCGGGGAAGCTGCGGAAACTCCCGGTGGAGAATCGCGCGGTTTTTAACCTCGCCGGTAATGAAGGACTCCCGGCGCAAATTCAGGCTTTTTTCCGGCTGACGGGCGGTTCGGCCCCGCCTGCGCTCTATCTTGACTTTCTTAATAATGAGCTCCGGCTGCTGAAAATTCCGCCTGCTGATTTCCGGGCCGAAATCCGAGGGCGGCAGTCCCTCCAAGGGTACGACTTTGGATTCCAGGGATTTCAGGCCGGACGCACGGGACCGCACCAGGGCGATCCGCTTGGGAGCCTGCCGGGACAGCACCGGCGCCGGAGGCTGTTGGGCCAGGTTGAACTTGGGCAACGCGGCCAGGTTGGTCAGATCGAGCTCCGAAATATCCTCCAGCCGGGGCGTGTGCTTGACGCCCACGACTTTGCTGAAAGAAGTTTTCTCCAATTCCTCAATGGCGGCGATTTTTTCCTGCTCCCGTCCGGGCGCCGGCTTTGGTTGCGCCACCAGCTTAGTCATCAGCTTTTCCATTTCCGTGGGTTTCACCACTTCCTGCTGAAATTCGACCTCCGTCAGCTTTATTCTGCGCGGCGCTTCCGTGAACTGGTACGTCCCGAAGAACTTGACTAGCAACAGGTGGATCCCCACCGAAAGCACCACGGTTATCTGCATCCGGGGATTGACGCGGTCCAGGAACATCAGCGTCTACTCCACGATCTCTTCGGTGCCGAAGGTAATCCGGCGGGCCCCGGCTTTTTTGGCGATGTTCAGGACGTCGATGACGGCCCCGCTCAGGGACTCCTGGTCCGCCCGGATGATCACCAGTTTCAGGCTACTGCCCTTGATTTTTTCCGTAAGCAGGCCGGGCAGGGCCTCCGCCTCCACGCGGCTCTCGTTGATCGCCAGGCTCCCGTCCGGCCCGACCGCGACGAAAATATTTTCCTCCTTGGTCTGTTCCGCGGTGTGGGCCTTGGGCAGCGTGATCTCAAAGGGCGGTTCCAGAAAAATCGTGGCCGTCACCATGAAAATAATGACCAGCACCAGGCTGACGTCCACCAGGGGCGTGACATTAATTTCCGTTATCATCGTCTGGGATTTTTCGCTCCGCATCATGCTTTTAAGCATACCTTGTCCCCTACCTATATTAATAAATTCGAAATACGAATATCGAAATACGAAACAAATTCGAAAAACAAAAAAAGATAAACGGTTCAGTCATTCGGTCATTCGAATTTCGATATTGTTTCGAATTTCGTGTTTCGTGCTTCGAATTTTCTCTTCCAGTCCTATGGTTCCTTGGGCTTGGTTTTCCCCAATATTACGATCGCGCCCGCTCCGGCCTGCTTGGCCACGTCCATAATCCTGATCACCCGGCCGTGCCTGACAACCCGTTCGGGGTTTATTATCACCCGCCGGGATTCCGATTCCGCCAGCATGCGCCGGAGCAGCTCCGGC
>JAUXBQ010000153.1 GCA_030619365.1 candidate division FCPU426 bacterium
CCAAAGCCTCTGACGCGGGCATCGCCCATCTGGTCGTGACCCTGAAAGAGGAAGTCGAAAAGATTAGAGAACAGGTCCAGAACGTGGAATAGGCATCCGGCCAGGCAGACGGGGCCTGACAAGGTGATATGGAGATAAACCTGATCCCCATTGGATACGGCAACGCCGTGGCGGCACAGCGCATCGTGGCCGTGGTGGCGCCTGATTCCTCTCCCATGAAACGGTTGAGGGAAGAGGCGCACGCCGCCGGAAAACTGGTAGACGCCACGCACGGACGCCGGACGCGGGCGATTATCGTGACCGACTCGGATCACGTAATTCTTTCCGCACTGCAGCCGGAAACCATTACCCAACGGTTTGGCGGCGAGAGTCCGGACAGTCCGGCCGAACCCAGGACGAAGAACAAGCGATGAAACCCCAGGGACTGCTCATCGTGGTTTCCGCGCCTTCCGGCGGCGGCAAAACCACAATCTGCGAACAATTGCTGCGCCACGACCGGCGCCTCGGCCGCAGCGTTTCGGCCACCACCCGGTTGCGCCGGGGACGGGAACGTGAGGGGCGCGAATATTTTTTCGTAACCCCGGCGGAATTCCGGCGGCGGATCAAGCAGCGGCGCTTCATTGAATGGGCGCGCGTGCACGACCACTATTACGGGACCCCCCGGCAGGCCGTGGAACGGCAGTTGGCCGCCGGCCGGGACGTGGTGCTGGTGATCGATGTCCAGGGCGGATTGGCGGTCAAACGGCAATACCCGCGGGCGGTCCTGATCTTTGTCATGCCGCCCTCCCGGCAGGTTCTGGCCGCGCGCCTGCGCGGACGGGGCACGGACACCCAGGCCACCATTCGCCGCCGGCTGCAAAACGCGCGCTGGGAGATGGACCTGGCCAAGCGCTATGATTACCAGGTTGTCAATCGCCGGCTGCAGGACGCGGTGGAGCAGATCCAGGCGATTATCACCGCGGCGCGGCTGCGCGTGGGAATTGAGAACAAAACCAAACGACGACCCAAAACGTAAGGGCGAGGTTTCCTCGTCCTGAGGGCGAAGGACCTGTGAAGGGCGCGGGAACCGCGCCCCTACAAAAAAAATATTTGTATATCGAAAGGAGAATCAACAGCATGCATCACTTGGAGTTTGAAAAAATCATCGACAAATTAGGAAGTAAATACGAAGCAGTCGTCCGGATGTCCGTTTTTGCCCGGAAGATCGCGGACCATGACCTCGGCGCTGACCTGCCCCCCAACCATAAAGTCACCAACGCCGCTCTGAACGAATACATGCAGGAACAGGGACTGCTCGACAAGGCGCCGACGGAAACCAAGGAATAAGCCCATGCTTTCCGGTCGGAGGGTGGTGCTGGGCGTCTCGGGGAGCATCGCGGCGTACAAGGCCGCGGACTTAGCCAGGCGCCTGGTGCGCGCCGGGGCCGAGGTCACCGCGGTGCTCACGGAAAACGCCTGCCGCTTCATTACGCCGCTCACCCTGCGTACGCTGACCCAGCGCCCGGTGGTCACGGAATTTTTTTCCGACCCCCAATCGCCGGTTCCGCACATTTCGCTGGCCCAGTGGGCTGATTTGATATGCCTCGCCCCGGCCACGGCGGACCTGATCGCCCGAGCGGCCCAAGGCCGGGCGGACGATTTGCTGGCCGCCCTGATTCTGGATACGCGGGCGCCCGTCCTATGGGCGCCGGCCATGAACACCCGCATGTGGGAAAATTCCCTAACCCAGGAGAACGTGCAAAAACTCACCAGCCTGGGCCATCACTGGGTTCACCCGGCGTCCGGGGACCTGGCCTGCGGGGAAACCGGTAAAGGCCGCCTGGCCGAAGCAGAGGACATTGTCCAGGCAGCCTCGGACGTGTTATCGCCCCCAGGGCCTTGGTCCGGCCAAGCGGTCCTGATCACTGCCGGGCCGACCCGGGAGCCCTGGGACGCCATCCGTTATCTCTCCAACCGCTCTTCCGGAAAAATGGGATTTGCTCTGGCCGCGGCCGCGGCCGCGCGCGGCGCGCGCGTGACCTTGGTTTCCGGACCGGTGGACCTGGCGCCGCCCCCCGGCGTCCGCCTGGTTTCCATCACCACGGCGCGCGAGATGCACGCCGCGGTATTATCGGAGTTCCCGGACGCGCAAGTCATTATCGCGGCCGCGGCGGTGGCCGATTTTCGGCCGGCCCATTACCGGGACGGGAAAATGAAAAAGCAGGAAGCCCCTCCCACGCTGGAACTCGTGCCCAATCCCGACATTCTCCTCGAATTGGGCAAAAAAAAAGAGGGGCGCATTCTGGTGGGATTCGCGGCTGAGGACCAGGAGCTCGTTTCCGGCGGGCGAGCCAAACGGGAGAAAAAGAACCTGGACCTCATCGTGGCCAACCGGGCCAATGGCGCGGACAGCGCTTTCGGCGCCGAGGCCGCGGCCGTCACCCTGATCGATGCCCAGGATAGGGTGGAGGAAATCCCGCGGCAACCCAAGGAACAATTGGCCGGGATTATTCTGGACCGGGTCGAAAAATTATTTAAAACATAAGATTGCCACCAAGGCACGAAGACACGAAGAAGTAAAACCAGGGAAAAATATAGCCACGAAGGCACAAAGACACCAAGAAAATATTTTAGGGAGTAAGAACCGGTAAAAGAATCATCGCATAATTGTTGTCATAGCTTACAAATGCATTTCAATGGATTTTATTAGTTTCTGATTTTGCTGCAAAACCCTTTTTACTGTCTTTGCGAGGAGCGATAGCGACGAAGCCCCGACCGGTTAGGGGATCGCATGGGACTCCCTGCGGTCGCAATCTCGATTTTATAAGGATAAAATTAGATTGCCGCGCTCCCTACGGTCGCTCGCAATGACTTCTTAGGGGGTTTTGCAGCAGAATCGTTTCTTTACTTAGTGTCTTGGTGCCTTAGTGGCAAAATCTTTTTTAGAATTTCCCGGATAAGGTTGCTCGCCATGAAGTGTATGAAATTCCGGTTATTATTGTTGGTCACACTCTCTGCCATATGCTGCCTGGCCGTTCTCCCTCGAACAGCTCAAAGCCGAGTTCCTTTACCCGGACCGGCGGACGCGGAGCCGGGCGTGGTACTGGTGAGATTTCACGCCAGCCTGGACCCCGAGGCGCTGGCCCAGGAGCGGAAGCGGCTGGACCTGCCCCAGGCCCAGCCCGAGGGATTGCGAAGCGCTCTGAAAGCGCAATCCGGCCTGACGACCGCGGGCCAATTGCCGCAACTGGGCGTGGAGCGTCTGCGGCTTACCGAGGGACAAACGCGGGAAGCGGTCCTGGCCCGCCTCCGGTCCTCTCCCCTGGTAGCCTACGCGCAGCCGAATTATTTGCGCGCCGCCCTAACCCCATTGAACGATCCCCAATATAAAAGCGGCGGCCAGTGGTGGTTGGAGCATATTGCCGCTGACCGCGTGGTCGCGGATGATGTTTTGCCATCCGGCCCGGAAGTGGTTATCGCCATCTTGGACAGCGGCATTTTTCTGATTCATGAGGATTTAGCCGGCCGGCTGGTGGACGGCCGGGACTTTATCACCCCAGGCGGCAATGCCAATGACACAGAAGGGCACGGGACCCATGTGGCCGGGATTGCCGCCGCGCTGACCAACAACTGGCTGGGGATCGCCGGCACGGCCAGCCTGGCTAATGTGAAACTCATGCCCGTGAAAGTGCTGCAAAAAGTGGGGGAAGACCTCGTGGGTGATGACTTTAAAATTGCGCAGGCCATTATCTGGGCAGTAGACAATAATGCGCACGTAATCAACATGAGTTTGGGGGGAGCGGCCAGCAGCACGGTGCTGGAAAAAGCCGTGGGATACGCCTATGCCCGGGAGTGCGTGGTCGTGGCCTCGGGCGGCAATGAAGCGCTGGATGAATATGGACGGGTCTGGAACCCGGTCATCTATCCAGCGGCCTATGATATGGTGGTGGCCGTGGCGGCCTGCACGTCCAGCGGGGCGCGGGCCTGGTACTCGGAATATCACGATTACGTTGATATCGCCGCGCCGGGGGGGGAGGGTAGCGACCCGGACGGCATGATTCTCAGTACCAACAACAGCGACGTCAACCCTTATGCCTGGTCCTGCGGCACTTCCATGGCCGCGCCCATGGTGGCCGGCGCCGCGGCCATGCTGCTCGCGCAGGATCCCGCGCGTACGCCCGAGGAAGTCGCGAACCTGCTGACCACCACGGCCGAGAAGACGGGTAGCCTGGCGACGGACCCGGACGGCTGGAACCGGTTCCTGGGCTGGGGCCGCTTGAACCTCTACCGGGCCTTGACCCGGGAGTATACCTATACGCCCAAAACCGGCGGCCCGCAGACTTACAATTACCCCAACCCCTTCCGTCCGGCGCAGGGCGAAAAGACCTACATCGTGGTTCCGGTCGAGACCAGCGGCCAGGCGGCCGAGTTGCGGATTTACGACTCAGTGGGGCGGCCGGTGCGCAAGCTCTCCGTGCTCGGAACTCAAATATATCCCGGGGCCCTCATCGCCTGGGACGGGCGCAACGAGCACCAGGACAAAGTCGCGAACGGCGTTTATTTATATGTGCTCACAGTGGGGGGCCAAACCTTTAAAAATAAAATCGCGGTCAAGAATTGACGAGGATGAAGATGCGATTATTTCCAGTTTTCAGGAAACCGAAGCGGGCCGGCGCGAGGGCGCGGATCGTAACACTGACCTGCTCCTTAACCCTGTCCGCCTGGCTGGGCGTGGCCGGGGTCGCGGGTTCGGCCGGCGATGCGGCGCCCTATCTGCGGGAGGGCCTCGGCGCCCGGGCGTTGGCCATGGGCAATGCCGGAACCGCCACGAGTCAGGACGCCTCGGCCGCCTACTGGAATCCGGCCGCTCTGGCCCACCTGCCGGCTGACAGCCTGGCCTCGCAAACTTCGGTGCTGGGCTGGGAGCGCTCTTGGAATTACCTGGCTTACGCTCATCCCGGCCGCTCTGAACAAGGCGGGCCATACGCTTATGCGGGCACCTGGATTAACTTTTCCGCGGGCAAGGACCTGGAAGGCCGGGTCGATAACCGGCCCGAGGCGGCCTACACCTTCGGCGACAGTCAGAACGCGTTCCTGCTTTCCCTGGCCTCAGGCCTGGGATCCCAGGTGGCCGTGGGCACCAATCTGAAGCTGTTGCTGCATGCGCTGGATGATGAATCCGCCAGTGGGTTCGGCCTGGACCTGGGCATATGGCACCAGCCCCTGCCGCGTCTGAGTTGGGGCCTCGCGCTGCAGGATCTCTACAGTTCCCTCAACTGGACCACCGGGTACCAGGACCGTCTGCCCACACTCGCGCGCGCGGGAGCGGCCTATACGTTCTGGGAAGAACGACTGATCGCCGCGTTGGAAGGCGGGCTGGCCTATTCGCATGGCGCCGGCGAGTTTCGCGATTATCGCTATCACCTGGGCCTGGAGTACCGCGTGACCGAAGCCTTGGCAATCCGATCCGGTCTGGATACCGGACGCTGGAGCGTGGGCGCGGGTGGCCAGTTTTTGCTGGGACGCCTGGGCTTTGTGCGGCTGGACTACGCGCTGGCCGGCGAACGGTTTCCAGGTGAAGGCCTGACGCACATGTTTTCATTGATTCTGGAATTCCTTCCCAAAGCGGCCGGGTTCAAGTGAGGATTGCCCGATGTTGAACGAAAAAGCGGAATTTTTGCGGTCCGTGCGGAGCGTACGCCGGCACGTGCAAGAGCGCCTGGAGCAGGGAGAGGCAACGGCTTTTTTTTATCAGCCGCCGCTCCGGACCGGCGTGAGCGCGGCCGGGCCGGAGCAAACCGGCGAACACCAGACGCAAACGCCGGAACTGGCGACCCTGGCGAAACGCGTGGCCAACTGCCGGAAATGCGGCCTGAGTCAAACCCGGGGGCAAGCGGTTTTCGGTGAAGGCAGCGCGCAGGCGCGTTTGATACTGGTGGGGGAGGCCCCGGGCGCGGAGGAAGACCGGCAGGGCCGTCCCTTCGTGGGCGCGGCCGGTAAACTGCTTACGCGGATGCTGGAAGCCATTTCGCTGCAGCGCGAACAGGTCTATATATGCAACATTCTGAAATGCCGGCCACCGGGAAACCGAAATCCCTTGCCCGAAGAAATCGTGGCGTGCGAACCGCATCTCAGGGAACAATTGAAACTGCTGAAACCGGACTTGATCTGCACCCTGGGCACTTTTGCGTCCCAAACCCTGCTGAACACCCATGAGACCATTGGTCGCTTGCGGGGAAGAACGCATGACTACCAGGGCATTCCCGTGATACCCACCTTTCATCCTGCCGCACTGCTATACCATCCAGGCAACAAACAATACGCCTGGGAAGATATGCAGCGGATCGCGGGCCTGCTCAAACTGAAAATCCCGTCTAAAAAAAATCCGGGATAGTAGGGAACGGTCTCGACTTGTCCGGCGTATGCGGGACCGTTCCCTACAGGATATAAAATTGAAAATATTTTTTCCGGTCCAGG
>JAUXBQ010000034.1 GCA_030619365.1 candidate division FCPU426 bacterium
ATGAGAATAATTGGCTGTCAAGCGTTGAAAAGCGGAAAAAACACTAAATTTTGGGTTAGAAGAAAAAAAGACTACCAGATATGGGATAAGGGATTTTTTTCAGGAAATAACAGGAAAACACAATATATGGTTACAATCTCCGCCTGCACAGGTGGTGATCAACACAAATCCTATTACGCCGCGCCGCCAAAGAGCATGATAGCCCTGCGGATGAACTGCAGATCGTCTCTAACCACATAGTTGTGCTGCTCGACCATATCTTGTAAAGCACCACGCGAACCATAAAGACCCAGCAGACCAAAGGGAACGCTTAGACTCTCCTGTTTAATTCCCCGCTTTTGAAGCCCAGCGATGAGCGGACTTAATGTGCCATAGGCTTCAGGAGCGGCATAATTCTTTTCCACCACCATAATAGGATTTAACAATTCCGAGAGATGGGTTAAAGCCTTAAGATTCAGCATATTTTCCGCGAACAGATCTAAATTATCCTCAGAATAAGCCTCCTGGAATAGCTTGTAGTAATTCGTTACCATCGCGTTCAAATGCCTGGCAAACTGCGTCTGCGCTCGTAGAGCACTTTTTTCATCCTTGGCCGCGAACACTGCCATAAGCATGCGCTGAAGGTCTGATCCAGGATTTTCCAAAACTTGAATGACCGGCGCGACTGTCTGGGCAGACATTAACTGATTAAGCTTTTCCATTATCTGATTAAAGTAAGCGGATGAAGCTTTCTGGGCGATGTTCTGATGAACTCGTGGCCCGCCAAATATTAACAGGAGTCTCTGCCAGGTATTAAATTCGGCTGTACGATCAGCCGGATTAGCCAACAAACGTCCTTTAAAGCGATGAACAGAAATTGTTCCCGCCTTGACTTTTTCAATAACTCTTTCCTTGGATTGTCCGTCTTTGTCAGTTACTTTACCAACCACCGGCAAATAATAAGTGGTCTCTACTCCATCTTTCTCAAAAGTAAATTCGTTGATTTCTCGCGTCGAAGCAATGGCATAAACACATTTGCCAAAATAATCTTGGCCTAAAGCCATGGCCTGGGTGGATTCGGCTCGCGCGCCTTGGGTTTTAGAGGATTGCAACAAAGATTCAACTTCTGTTTTAGCCATGACTATGGTTTCACCGGGAACTGTTATTTCTGCCATTTTCTCCAAGATAGCCAATAAACCAGCATCAACTTTAATGTCATTCAGTGTGACTTGCTCCACCAAAGCTTTAGCCAGCTCAGGGAAAGCTGCTATGGCTATGCTTTCAACCTCATCTAAATTGTAGTCCTGAAGCAAATCAAGGTTGCCAGGCTGAGCTAAAGCGGCTGATAATGCCTGCTCTGCCATGGATTTCATTTGTTTACTAACCGCGCCTGTTTCCATAGCCAGTAATTGAGCAAGTGAGCCGGTTTGAGATTCAGCCAGACTATTAACCGCCCCATTATCACGATATTGGAGTAAGTGCTGATATTTACCGAGCGCTTCCGTTCGCTGGGACATGGTTCTTACTTGCTGTTCTGTGGCAGGATTAAATTGACTTTCCAAGGCCGATACATCCGCCAACGGCAAAATGGGTGAACACAGAGTCAAGAAGACATTTAAGCCAATGGTTACTTGCCTGCCTGCTTTTTGCCTGATACTGGTTTCAAGAGGTTTGACATCCTCCGTCATCATTTCCAATATATGTTTAACCAAAGTGTTCTTGCGGTTCATGCCCAATGAAATGATAGAGAAACGCAATCTACGCAGTTGAAAAGTACCCCAAAGGGCTGATCTTAGCCAAAGCCGAATAATGCCACGGCCAATCGACGGCAGGATACCTGTATTATCATTCAAAACCATTTTTCGTGCCCAATTGGGCATAGCAAGTACAACTTCCACTTTTTGTTCAAAAAAGTCAGCATTGAGCGGAGAATCTGTTGCTCCTTTTTCCGGCCTGAACTTTACACTTAAAATCGGTGATGTCTCAAAAACCACATTTCCCAATTCAAAATTAGGGCCAAATAATATATTTTTACGCTTTGATTTCTTTGTCTCAGCGCCCTTCTCAGAATGATCTGCCTGATATCGGCTAAACTCCTGGCCGATTAGGCTTTGATATCTGAGATCATTTGGGCTTTTTTTATATTGAGCCTCCAAATCCGCCAAATTAACCACACTTAATTTCACGTCTTTATTTGCTTCCCCATGCCATTCCCGGCTAATTAATATTGCCATCAAGCTGAAAATAGTCAGCCATAGGGGCGCTACTAATCCGAAACTTAATATTAGCATGACAATAACAGGGAAAAATAATGAAGTAAAAATTGCTTTGTAGGTAGGTTTAAAACTTAATTTAATCTTTTCAAAAAATGTCTTGTTCTCAAAGCCAACTCCAACCACACCGCCAAACACGTGGCCCAAATACATCGGAATGTATAACACAAAGATTGGCGCAATCAAGTAAATACCCATATCAAGACTTGAATTCAGCAAAGGCGGTGCGTGGGCTAATAATATACTGGTGAATAGTAAATATAAAGACGCCAGGCTCGCACCTTCAAACCTTCCGGTTCCCACAGCATCCAATCCTAATTTATATGCCAGCCACTTGATGGCACCGGGAGGATTATCTTTGGCGGATATTGTGTCTGGCACCGTCATCCAAGAGGCGGTTTTTTTTGGTTGAGCGGTTTGATGCATATTTTTGACTTTCTGCGCCTGCTGTTCCAATGCTTGACGTGCTATCGCAAGCCCAAATATAATGAAACTTGCTCTGGCATTTTCAATTAAAAAAGTTGTACCATTCCAACTACCGATTGAACGCTTGTTATGCTGCCTACCCACAGAGCCAATAAAACCATCTTTATCGTTATAAGTCTTCTTAAGAAATTCCCCGAATTTAATCTTTTCAGGCGCCAAGCCAAACAATTGCTTGGCCGGAAAATCCTTTAATCGGGTATCTATTTCGTTAATCTCGGGGGGCTTAACAAAACCCCAATAGGTATATGGATCCATCCAAAATCGCATTTGTCTTGCATACCGGATCCAGTTAATTGTTTTTGTCCAACGGAGTATTTGCTCCTGATTGCTCAAACCGAGATATTCTCTGCCTAATGTAATATATATTTGGCGCATGAATATTGCCAGGTCTTTTAAGGTCTTTCGTTTTTGCCAGTCTAATCCTTCCCAATTATTATTATCCTGCCATGCTCCAGCATTCAGAGTCAGGATCAAAGCATATCGACATAAGCTTTCCAGAAAAAATATATTTTGTTCCCGGCCGGGAAATTGATTGCGAATAAAAGCTAACTGGGAATTGGTAAACACGGCATTCTTACTGGTCTCATTGATCGGCATTACCCGTTTGAAATCACGCGTCTTACCTTCCGGAGCAATGTTGATTCCCCAAACCGCCTCCCGCCACGCCCTAATATGCCCAACAGAATAATCTAAAATCTTATTTAAGCCTGAAGTCACCACATAAGGACGTATTTCTGATCCGAAATCATGGTACATGCTCGCTAAAGAAGAGTGAATCACACCTTTCCGGGCCCACTGACCTAAAGTCCGTACAGATCGCAAGGTAGATTTCTTGAAATCATCCCATTTTTTAACATACTTAAAATCAAGATGGCCTATGTATTTTGAATCCTGCTCAACGACATAGGCAATGGCTGTATAAAATTTCCTGTCAATTTTCAACGGGTAGCCCGTTGACTCATAGGCATCATGGGATGATTTCTCAAGAGCGCGGTTCATCTTAGTCTGCATTTCTGGTGTCAGCTGATCCCACGCAAACCGGAAACGAAACTCATTTGGCGTAATTTTAACAGGCTTTGGCGGCAATAAGTTCCCGGTATGTTCTTGGCCCCAAATAAAGCCAAGCGCTTCTCTTTGCAGCAGCCCGTTATTTTCGCCCTCTATGCTGATCTTTATAACCAACCGTCTGCCATCCGCGGTTTTAAATACAAATCCGCGGCTCTCAGCCTTCTCAAATATTAACGTGGTTTGAATCCCCGCCTTTAACGCTAGCTGCGACAAATTAATTTTAACCAGATCAAGCGGTGAGACAGCGTCAGGCATAGGCTTTATCCCATGATCGGTTGGCGCCTTGAGCAATGGCAGGCTTTGAAAAACATAGGACATAATTCTTCCTGAACGCATAGGGGCCGACGCTTCAAAGGGAACCTTGGTCAATTCCGGCTTGGCGGTTAGAATCGCATTAATTGCCATTGGTCCATTTTTTGAAATTTGCTTTAGTATATTGCCGACTACTATCTCTGGTTCCTGCTCACGATAAAATGTAACGTTGTCTTCTATTGTTTCCCGGATCGCGGCCATTGCCACTACTGTATCCAGCGGTTCGCTGCTTTTAACACGTAGCTCCTCGAATAAATCGGCGATTGTGGCTAGTTTTCGGATGAGTATTTCATCCAGGTTTTTTCCTTGTATTTCCTCCTCCTCTAGGGTAACAGGCCACATAAAATAATGCATCATGGGCACAAGGGTCTTTAAAGCGGCAACGCTTGCCAACGGGCCGGCTTTTTCAGCCACATTTGCAATTTGATCCAGGATTTGCAAATATGTTTCTAATTTCATTCTCTCATTGGAAGCCATTCCTTCTATTTCTTCCAGCGGATTGAATGCAGTAAGTATTTCAGCGGTTGTCAAAAAGATCATATCGACTTGATCAGAAGTGGAACTATGCGCCAATTTGTTAAGCCGTTCCGCAATTTGCGCTATAGCCTGTGCTGAGATGTTTGCCGGCAAATTATATTTAAGATTTCTATAAATTTTCCCGATCGCCCTCAAAATGGGCAGTACCTGCTTGGGTTCGGCGCCCGTAACAGAGTCCACGATCTGATCCAGCACAACCGGCAAAGTGGATTCATTAATAAATTCAAGCTTCATGATGGACCGCAAAGAAGAATTGACTGCTTTTTCATCCTCGCCTGATATCCGGCAAAGTTGGGCCAGAGATCCTTTGATCCGGCTTGTGGAAGTAGCAGGCTCAATTGCCTTTTCCATATCAATCCAGTAGCTAGTAAGCCTGCCTTTAGAATCGCGCGAGGGTTCACTCGCCAAAGCAAATCGGGAACGAAAATATTTGACCTGAGCTTCGTGAAATTCGTTCGCCACAGGGTTATCCAACACGTCGATATTATAAATCTGGTAACCTTGGCTATGAAGATAACGGAAAGCTTCGTTATATAACTTTCTAGCTATCCCGGTTATTCTAGGACCAGCAACGAAAATTCCATTGGCATAAACAAACTTGTGGTCAGCGGCCGGATTAAATAAAATGCAAGCGCTAATTTTACCTTTTTCTATTGCCACGAGGCAATTTTTTCTTTGCGAGGGTGGAAGCCGCATAATTTCGCGGCGCGCATCTTCCATATCCTTCACGAAACCTCTGTCTTGATCGCTGGGCATATTAATACTAAAATCAAAATTAGCAAATTGCTTAAGAATCTCCGAATCACTGATTTGGCTAAGAGATAAAATAGTATATCTATCGGCTTCCAATAAAGGGTCCGACTCGCTTACGCTAGCTTCCAGCGAAATTTCGGGGCCTGAATCTTTCTCCTGTAATTGCGCCCATGGCACCTGCCGGTTCCACCACGCGTGCATCTGAATCACAGATTGCTCATAGAACGCAATCACTTGCTCCTGCAAACTGCTTTTCACTGCAACCACGATTATCCCTATCAGTGCTATCACAGCATGCCCGTCTAACAGCCCCAAGGCCCAGGCGAATGTCAGCACCAAAGCCGGCAAAGTAGCAAAAATCACCAATAAACCGACAACCCTCAAAATTGCTTTTCCCCAACCGAATTCATGTTTTATGAATAGATAGTCAATGGGATCTGAAATGAATTGTGCCAGCATTTCAAAAGGCTTTTCAATGTATGGTGCCAGGTTAACACCCCGCCAATAGCGATCGAGCTTTGCCTGGCTTTCAGCAATAATTTGAACAACTACAACTATCTCTTCAACCGCAAAAGACGGCAAAAGAATAATGTCTTCTTCGCCAATTGTCATGATACTGGTAGCTTTTCCACTTAATCTCTTGCGCAACTTATTTGTTAATCTGCTATTATCCACCCGTATCAATGGCACTTCTATGAATTCGCCATCTTCAGTTTGCAGTTTGGCTGAGTAAATTTCGCCATTATCAAGTTGTGGTATTCCCGACAATGTTTCCGGTCTTGCATCATTTACTTCAACAATTAAATTGCTCTTCACAAAGGTTTCTAGGGCATTCAACCTTTTCTGTGTTAATCGCCCTTCGTGTTTCAGCCTTTGCGCTATTGCTTCAACAGGTATACTAAATTTAACGCGTGCTGCATGTTTGAAAAAACCAGTGAGAACCGCCATAATAGTTTGATTCTTGGCTAAAAGTTTTTCCAAAGGAGTCTCTCTGCCCTGCAATAATTCAAAATACGGATTAACCACATCCTGTTGGCTTACGCGCGGTTTAACAGAAATATAAGTCACATTCCTGTTTTTTAATTCTGCCAATACCTTCTCCGTATGAAACCCGCCATTCACCATAACCGCCAGGTTTTCATCCAACTCATCCATTTTCCGCAGCAGGTTATCAACAAAATGCCGGCTGCGCTCATCGGCTAAACGATAAAATTGTTCTACTTGCTTTAAATATTCATCAAGGACATAAATATCATTTTCAATATAATCCATTCCATTGGGCGATTCACGAATCGCCCCTACGAAATTTATAAATGCCTGGGTTGTATATTTTTCCCGCTGGGTGCGGAAGGTTTGTAATTCTTCAGGTGTGACTGAGATATTGAGTAATCTTTCAATAATATCCAAACGCGCGTATAATCCATCAAATTCCTGCTGGGTATTGGTGGTATACAGGCCTTGCCGGACATCTTTATCGATCTTATCGAGTTCCCGGAAAAACTGATCCTGATCTATGCCTACCGAGAAAAAGGATTGTTTAATACTTAGGAAGCGCGACACCTCCGGATAATCACTTACCTTCAGGTCCAGGCGGCGAACTGTGCGCAGCAAATACGCGCTATACTTAAGCAGATCAATATCTCCCTGGCGATAAGCCATGCGCGTTTTGTCAAATTTTAGTAACCTTGGATGATAAATTTCAGCTTTCAATTCATCCAGCATATCGCGCAAGTCATAAACATAGCCCTGGCTCTCAGCGTTTAAAAAGCTGCGAACAGCTTTCTGGCTGGCAGTATAAAGCTTTGGTGTTTCTATGCCTTCCAAATGGATGGCTCCACCGCTAAGAATGGTATAATGCTCCGCACCCGTTATTTCACCCTGTTTGACAAAATAATCACTCACATCCTCCCGCACCTTACGGATCGGGAAAGCACTAATCACGGAGGTATCAACCGGGCCAAATGCGCCTTCTTCAGCTATTAGTTTTAAATCATGCTTTTTGACGAGATGTTCAATCATTCCGGCAATGTTCTTCTGTACTTCATAATTACAGTGCAGATCCTGAATAGAAACCACGGTTTTTCGGCTGCCTTGGAAGCCATTGTGAATAGTGCCCATTTTCTCCGGGATGGTCAATGCCTTGCCCAAGTGATTAATTTTCAGGAAGTGGGGCTGAGATAGAATATAATTTCCAGCATCAAATGCCCAGATTACGTGAGGTAGGATAAAATTAATTGCCATCAATAGAGAGCAGATTCTCAGGATTAATTGGGGTTTGGATTTATAAAATAAGTGCTGATACATGGTATTCTCCAAAATTAGCCAACTCCGCCTGCACAGGGGGGAACTTTTTCAGCACTCCCATATACTAAATATATCAAATCTCAGTAAAAACGCAAACAAAGACTGAATATATTAATGGTTTTTAAACATTATTGTTCTATGTGTTTTATTTCGGTACATACATTTTGTGTTTATTTTATTGTTTTTAGTAGTATTGGGAGTATTTTGGGTTGGAAATGGTTTCAACTAGCTTGCGAATTACCTTATTGGAAGTTTTTTGCGAATTATAATAGACTACAATCCAACCAGCGAAATCCTAGACCGGTTCGCCTCGGAAATGGTCTTTTCCTTTTGCAGGAATAGGGTCTGGTTGGCGTCAAAGGCCAGGACCGTGGCGCCGGACTTTTTCATGACCATAATGGTGCCGGGGCCAATGACCGGTGTGTCAAAGCGAAGGTCCTGGCGCGGCTTGTTGACTTTCACCACCACGGCGCCGGTTTTGGCATATTCCCCGCTGCGGAGGATGCAGGCGTCCGTGCCTTCCATCGCTTCCACCGCGATGATTGCCTGGTCCTTGACCACCACGGTCTGGCCGATATCCGCACCGGCGATATGCTTGGCAATTTTGTAGCCGAACTGAATATCCCTGGCTTCCTGCCGGGTCGGCCCACGGCGGGTCAAGGGGCCCCGACCGGGCAATATGGGTTTGAGCAGCGATAGGGGGGAGATTACCTTGATACCCTCTTTTTCCAGGGTGCTGGCCACGGCGCTGAGGATGGAATCCGCCCGCTTGTCCTTTAATTTGGCCAGCAAGCTGATGGCGCGCCAATCCAATTTAATTTTTGAAAATAGATGCCGGTGCCCGATCACACCGGCCAGGACCGCCTGCGAGACTTGCGCGGCTTTGAAAAGCTTGATGACCCGGCCCACCTGGCCGATGCTGACCCAGTGAATCTCATCCACCTGGGCGGCCAGCCCGCGGTTGGTTTCTTCGGAAAAAGCGACAGCAATGACCCGCCTGCCCTGGTCGCGGGCCGCCTGGGCCACCAGGAAGGGAAGCTCGCCCCAACCGGCGATTAAGCCCAGATTGCCAGGCACGCGTTTATTTCGCAATGCCCCGTTGGGAATCTTTGATAAATTTCACGAGTAAATCCATTTCCGGCGTGTTTGGTTCCTCGTCCAGTTTGACCAGGGCCTGGGAAATGTTGAGTTTGGAGCGGTACAGAATACGGTACGCCCGCTCCACGACCTGCATCTGTTCTTTACTGAAGCCTTTCCGCTGCAAGCCGACCTTGTTAATGCCAACAATGCGCAAAGGTGAGCCCGCGCACATAACGAACGGCGGCACGTCTTTGGGCACGCGGGACAACCCGCCCACAATCGCATGGGAGCCGATGCGCACATGCTGGTGAATGACGATCAATCCGCTCAGGGTGGCGTGATCCATGATGGTTACGTGACCGGCCATGGCCACCGAATTGGCAATTACGTTATGATTGCCGATCTGGCACTCATGAGCGATGTGGGCATAGGCCATGATGAGATTATCGCTGCCGAAGACCGTGGCGTTCCCTTCGCCCGTGGCCCGGTTCATGGTCACGTATTCCCGGATGGTGTTCCGGTCCCCTATCTTCAGGAACGAGCGGCCGCCCTCAAACTTGAGGTCCTGGCATTCCGTGCCCAGGACCGCCCCGGTAAAAACGCGGTTCTCCCGGCCCAGGGTGGTTCCCTGATCAATCACGGCGTAGGGACCGACTACGGTCCGGTCCCCAATTTCCACCTGCCCGGCAATAATGGCCCCGGGGCCGATTTCCACATCCTCGCCTAATTTGGCTTGGGAATGGACCACGGCTGAGGGATGAATGGTTACTGCCACAATATCCTCCTTGAGTTTCCCGGCCGCCGGGGGGCTGACCGTCCCGGCGGGCGCTTAGCGGTCACTGAGCGTCGACATGAGATCGGCCTCGCAGACCAGATCCTCTCCCACGAACGCTTTCGCATGCATTTTGGCGATCTTGGAACGGAGCTTCTCAACCACCACCTCCAAGCGCAGCTGATCGCCGGGCAGGACGGGTTTGCGGAATTTGACATTGTCGATGCTGGCGAAATACACGACCTTGCCCCGGGCGTCCTCGGCGCTTTTCATAAGCAGCACGCCGCCGCACTGGGCCATGGCCTCCACAATCAATACGCCGGGCATGATGGGATGACCGGGAAAATGTCCTTGAAAGAAGTGTTCGTTCATGGTCACATTCTTGATCCCCACCACGCGCTGGCCGGGTTCCAGATCAATGATCCGGTCCACGAGCAGCATGGGATAGCGATGCGGCAATAACTGTTCGATTTCCTTGGCATCGATAATCACTTGGCTGTTCCCCCTCTCGAAGTACCCTGTTTGTTTTTGCAGTTTTTTAACCAAAAGCACGTTCAATTCGTGTCCGGTCCGCCGGGCCTTGAAATAACCCTCGACCCGGCACCCCAGCAGGGCCAGGTCTCCTACGATATCGAGAATTTTATGATACACCAATTCGTTGTCAAAGCGAAAAGGCGGATTTTTCAGGCCGCATTCGTTCAGCACCAGGGCGTTTTCCAGGCTGCCGCCCTTGGCCAGCCCCTGGCTTTTCAAGCCCTCGATCTCGTGTTCAAAACAGAACGTCCGGCTGGGCGCGAGTAGGCCGGAAAAAACTTCCGGCGTGATATCCAGCGTGACGCTCTGGGGCGCAACCTGGGGATGGCCGTAATCCAATTCATACGTGATCCGCAGGCCCGGATGCGGTTCGGCCGCAATGCCTTTGTCCACGCCCTGGGCGTGCACCGGGTGCGCCACCTGGAAAACTTTGCGTGGATGGCCGGGCTGAACCTGGGTTCCGGCCTCTTGCAGGACCGCGACAAAGGGCAGCGCCGAGCCGTCCATGATCGGCGGTTCGTGAGCCGTCAGCTCGATCAGGCAGTTGTCGATTTCAAGCCCGGCCAGCGCCGCCAACACGTGCTCAATGGTGTGGACCTCGACCCCGTTTTCGCGAATCGCGGTGCCGCGCTGCGACTGGGAAACCAATTCCGCGCGGGGGCGAATTCGGGGTTCTCCGGGCAAGTCCTTCCTGACAATGGTATAGCCGGTGTCCGGCGGCGCGGGAGCAAAGGTCAGCGTGACCTTGGTTCCCGTGTGCAGCCCGATGCCGGATAAGGAAACCGGTTTGGCCAGGGTCCGTTGCTCCACGGCCGTGGCCCTCATTTTTTTTCCAGCCGCTTGACTTGGCCCTCAAGCTCCTTGATCTGTTTCCGCATTTCCCGCAAACGGCCGTATTCGGCCAGCAAGCGGAGGGTTTCCTTGTGAGGGCGGGCCGGCGTTCCCCAAAAAAATTCGCCGGCCTTGACATTGTTCATGATCCCCGATTGCGCGCCTAAAATGGCGTTGTCCCCGATGGTAATGTGCCCGTTGGTTCCGACCTGGCCGCCGACCATGACGTGATTGCCGAGGGTGGTGGTTCCGGAAAAACCCGCCTGGGCCGCGACCACCGTGTCTTCCCCGATCCGGCAGTTGTGCGCCACCATGACCAGGTTGTCGATTTTACTGCCGCGTCCGATGCTGGTCGTTCCCAGCGCGGCCCGGTCAATGGTCACATTCGCCCCGATTTCCACGTCATCCTCGATCCGGACCGTGCCGATTTGGGGGATTTTTTTGTATTGCTTGCCATCCGGGGCGAACCCAAACCCGTCCGCGCCGATCACCGCGCCGGGATGCACGATCACGCGGTTGCCCAGGGTGATCCCCTCCCGGATGACGACATTGGGATAAATCACACCGGCTGCGCCCAGCGCCGTGTTGGCGCCCACGTAAACCTGCGCGACCAACACCGTGCCAGCGCCGATGCGGGCCCCGGCCTCCACCACGCAGAAGGGCCCAATGGCCACATCGGGCTCCAACCGGGCCTCCGGGTGAACGCAGGCCAGCGCATGCACGCCGGGTCCGGGTAAAGGAATGGCCGGCGCAAAAATCTCGGTGATTTTCACGAAAACCAGATAGGGATTGTCGCTTACCAGGCAGGGCTTGTCCCAGGCCACGTCCCGCGGAATCACCACCGCACTGGCCCGTGTCTGCTCCAATTGCTTGCGGTATTTCCGGTTGGCCAGGAAACTGATGGCGCCCGGACCGGCCTCATCCAGGGCCCCGATCGTCGTGATCACGACCTGCCCGGCGTGCGGCCCGCGGAGTTCGGCTCCGGTCAGCTCGGATAGTTCGCCCAAGGTCTTTTGCATACCCATGGTCCCGGCTCCTGCTTCCGGACGCTGGCCGCGTGTCGGTCAGCGTCCGGCAAAATAACTATTTGGAGTTCAAAGCGTCCAGTACTTTGTAGGTGAGATCCTGGCCGTCATGGTAAAGCACGGTTTCCTTTTCCAGCACCAGGTCGTATTTTTCCTTTTTAGCAATTCGTTTCACGATCGCTCTGACGTCATTGAGAATGCCTTCCATAAGCGTGCGCTGTTTTTTCATGAGCAGGCTCTGGGTTTCCCGGTATTTTTCGCGGAACACGTCCTGTTTTTTCTCGAATTTGCCCAGGAGCTTCTTGAATTTTTTCTCGGACACAATGCCCTTTTGCCGCTCCAGGGCGCTTTTCTCTTTCTCCAAATCCTCGCTCATTTTGCGCAATTCGTTTTTCTTGTCATCCAGGTCTTTTTCCAGCCGTTCCTGGGCTTCTTTCGTTTTCTCGTATTCCTTGACTACTTTGGCGGTGTCCACCACGGCAATTTTCGTGGCCCCGGCACTGGCGGCGATCGCCAGGGCCAGCACCGCGACAATACTGCCCAGCATAATCCGATTCATCCCATGCATGTTTTTTCCTCCTCACGCTTTCGCGAAATGTAAAATGTGATGTTATCCTTTTAAAATATATTGCCGATGTTAAAGTGATAATTTAAAGTCGGTGGCCGTCCGTCCGGATCCGGGTCCAGGGGATAGCCGAAATCAAAACGAATTAAAATGACGGTCCCCGGCACGTTCAGCCGGATGCCCAATCCCGCGCCTTTGTACAATGACGGAAAGGATGTAAAGTAGGATTCCGCCGCTGAGTCCACGCCCTCGAAATCGCTCCATACATTGCCCGCGTCAAAAAAAGCCACACCCTTGAGCGGGCCGATAATCGGGAAATGGACTTCCGCGTTGGTGACCAATTTTAAAAGCCCGCCGCCTCCGGTCAAATCACTGCCAAACAGGCCTTCCCGGTAACCTCGCACGGAATCCGTTCCGCCCACCTGGAAGCGCTCGCTGGGTGGAACATCGTGGCCGCTGTCCACAATCCCGTAGGGATAGCTATGGGCGTAACCGGCCTCGCCATGCAAGGCTAACACAAATTTCCAGAATAAGGGTATATACAAAGTGCTGTCCATCAGGTATTTGATGTAATTGTTGTCCCCGCCCAAGAGCCCCCCGGCCAGTTCCACGGACAGCCGCTGGTAGGTGCCCTGATGAGGATCGAATACATTATCCCGGGTATCGTACAAAAGGGTCGGCGTCACTGAACTGGTATCACTGCGTCCTTCATCTATGCCGGAGATGTCGGAATCCACGTCCGTATACTCGTTGCTTTCCAACTTGTAAGTGAAAAATCCCTTCCAAAATTCGTCAAACCGCCGGCCCAGCCGGATGGCGCCGCCCTGGGAGAGGAGATTGTAATTCTGGCTGTTGTAGCCCTTGCTCTTGTTCATGTTCCAGATATCCACCCCAAAGGAAACCGGGGCGTCGAAGAGCCAGGGTTCGGTAAACGACATCTGCCAGCTTTGACGCAGGGCGCCCAGTTCCCACTGCAGGTTGACGGACTGCCCGTTGCCAAAGAGGTTGGCCTGTGAAAGCTGCAGGTAGCCCATGAGATAATCCACCGAGGAGTATCCGGCGCCCAGGCTGATGGTGCCGGTGTGGCGCTCATCCACCTCAAAGACCAGCACCTGCTCGGACGGCGTGCCGCCGGGTTCGGTGTTGACTTTGACGTCCTGAAAGAACCCCAGGTTCGAGATCCGTTCTCGCGACCGCTGGATTTTCCGGGAATCAAACGCCTCGCCCGGCTCCACCCGGATCTCGCGGCGAATGACTTTATCCTTGGTGATGGTGTTGCCCCGAATGTCGATCCGCTCCACCCGCGCGATCGAACCTTCCCGGATCACAACGGACACATCCACCGTGCCGGCGTCGTCCTGGTATTTCATTTCCGTCGAAACATCCGAGAAAATGTACCCTTTTTCGGCGTAGGTCATCCGGATCATCTGCAGATCCTGTTCAAAAATCAGCCGGTCCAGAATGGCGCCCGGTTTCAGGGCCATGCGTCCCAACAATTCTGCTTGCGAGAAAATGATGTTGCCGCTGATCTCCAGCTGACCGATGATAAACTGCGTGCCTTCGTCCAACTGCAGGCTGATGGTCATCTCCTTGGTCTGGGTGTTCACCTCCAGCGCCTTCCGGACAATCTCCACGCGGTTCAACTCGATATCCTGCAGCCCGTATCCGAACAGCTTGGCTTTCAGGTAACCCTCTTTGGCGTAGCGCAGGAGAATTCTTTTAAGGTCGTCGATGAACGTGGCTTCCTTGTACACGCCGCCCACGAACCAGCCGGCTTCCTTGGTTTCCATTACGCCCTTGATGTCTCCGGCGGAGAATGCCTCGTTCCCGGTCACCAGTATTTTCGTGACCTTGACTTTGAGGCCTTCCTTCACCTGAAAGGTAAGGGCCACGCCCTGAGCGCCTTTCTGGATTTCGGGCCGGATTCCGGCTTCGTAATACTCCTTGTCATGGTAGAACACCACCATTTTCCGGGCCGCGCTGTCCACGGAAAAAGCGTCGTAGGGTGTGCCCGGAGTCAGTCCGGATTCTTCCATTAATTTTTTATCTGAAAAAGCGTCGTTACCTTGAAAGGTAATGCCGGTGATCGCGGGTTTTTCCTTAACGCGGATGAGGAGGCGCAATGTGCCGTCCGAGAGCGGCTGCAGCAGGAAATGCACGTCATCGAATTTACCGGTTTCCCAGATGGCTTTCAGATCGCGATCCAGAACCATGCGCACGGATTGCGCCTGGTCGCCCGTTTTCACCTTGAGCCAGGAAATGATATCCTCGCCGGCAATGGTTTGGTTGCCGTCCACCTGGATCTCAGAGATAATTTTGGGGACCGTGTTGCTGGCAGCCAGAAGGGGTAATCCGAAGCTCACGCAAATGACGCCGGTTAGCGCAAATATTTTGAAAAGCCTTGAAAACACAGGCTAAAATTCCTCCATTCGTTTGAAAATTTGACCGATTCTAACAGAAGACCTATATGCCGTCAAGTTATTACCACTGCCCGGGAAAATTTGTTCCTACCAGTACGGGGACGGCCGGGTTACCCGCCCCCCGTGACAGTCAATGGGGTGAAAGACCCTCAGCCGGACCGCGCTTTCCAAAAAAATAAGTCCCGGCATATGGACCTTTGACACTCCTGTTTGCTTTTAGTTCATGGATTCTTGCCTGAATACCGGAGTGGGTGTGATGGGCGGGTAAAGGGCTGTGGTGGGTTTCTTCTCTTGCCGGTCCGGGGACCAGCCCTCGAACTGGACGCGCCCTTCAATGCCCCAAAAAATTTCCTGGTCCGAGTCCACGTCGAAATTTTTATAGATTTTAATTTTTTTCGAGGAATCCAGGTTGTATTCCACGCCAAAATAGGATCGCCAGGATAGTCCGCCGCCCTGGTCCAGGCCGCGGTCCTTGAGAATCCCACGGTAATTCAGGAACAGGTCATCGGTCAAGGAGTTACCCACGTCGATCTGA
>JAUXBQ010000271.1 GCA_030619365.1 candidate division FCPU426 bacterium
GATTGCAAAAAAGACATTGCCTCAACCATTGATCTGAGCTAAGATTTTGCCAGGTTATTTTGCCAAAACGGAGCTTCCATGCGCCTGAAAAACCTCCTGCACCAGGACATCTGGATCGCGGCTGTTCTGCTCGCCCTGTTTACCCTGCCCTTTGCCTTCACAGACCTGGACCTGACCCTGGCCGGGCTGTTTTACCGGGACGGTTGGCCCCTCGGCGGTTTGCAGCCCTGGGCCGCCCTGTATCGCTGGGGCACATTCCCGGGCCTGATTCTGGCCGCGATCGCCTTGTTCCTGCTCGCGGGAAGCTGGATCTGGCCCAAACTGCAAACCCGCCGCCGGGCTGCGGCCCTGATTGTGCTGACCATGGTCATTGGCCCGGGCCTTTTGGTCAACGCCCTGGGCAAGGACTACTGGGGCCGGCCCCGTCCGCGCGATTTGATCAAATTCAGCGGATCCCAGGAATTCCACAGGGTCATCGAGCCCGGCGTGCCGGGCCGCGGAAAATCTTTTCCCTGCGGGCACGCTTCCGTGGGATATCTGCTGGCAGTGCTCTATTTTCTGACCCGCCGAAAAAGTCTGAAAGGACTCTATCTCATTTCCGGCCTGGGCTACGGCACGCTCATGGGGGTCGGCCGCATGGTTCAGGGCGCGCATTTCGCCTCGGACGTGATCTGGTCAGGCGGCCTGGTATACCTAACCGCCGCGCTGCTGCATCACGTGATACTGCCCCCTCAGCCGGATTTGAGGCTCCCGGGCGAGGCGGAAGCCGCTCCGGATCCCAGAAAAAAGCTCATGGGCGTGCTGCTCCTGATAATGGGCTTGGGTTTGCTCGCAGCCTTCTTTCTCATGGCCGCCCCCTATTTTAAAGTCTGGTCCGGCAGTTATGACGTGCCTAAAAACCTGACCGCCGTGCATCTCACACTTCCTTTCGGCAAGGAGGAAATTCAGATTTTCCACGGGGATCAGTCCGCCGCCATTTCCGCGCGGGCTGAATTGCGCGGCTTCGGTTTTCCCAAACTGGAGCTGGTCGGAAAGTTTCAAGGCGAGGTTCAGGGCACGACGCTTAACGCCCGGCTGCACCTGGATTTCAACCGCCTCGTCACCGAACGCATGGGACGCATTGTTTACGTGATCCGGAACGACTTGGCGCTTTCCGTGACCTCGGCCAAATCCGACGCTGACATCTACATCGGGGAACGCTCCGAATCCGGCCAATTCGGGGCCCTGCGGGTCAACTCCCGTCGCGGGGACATCCACTTCTGGGCGCGGCCAGGTTCAATTGTTTACGGCCCGGTCGAACTGATTACCCGGCGCGGCAATGTCAAGGTCAGGGTGGATGATCTGTGGGATCCCGGGAAGCCGGAATGGGAAATCGGGACGGATAAAGGCACGCTGCTGGTCGAAATTAGGCAATCGCTCGCCACCCGGCAAAAATGGCGGTTTCGCGGCTGGTCCCGCTGGGGGGACGTGGCTTATCGCGGCACGATCAGCCCGGCCTGCGGGATGGACCTCCGCTGGGACGAAGGCGACGGCCGGTCCGGCCTGACCGCCACCGGCGCCTGGCGGCAGGAAGGCAGCCGGGTGTACGGACCGGACGGCATGGGGAGTCCCCACCTGGAATTATTTCTCGCCACGTCCCAGGGTTTGCTGGGCATGGAGTTGAAGCAGGGCGAAGGCCAGGCCGTGGCGCCCTTGCTGCCAACCCCCACGCCGTTATTCACGCCCTGGAAGGATACCCACTCGGCCATGGAAGAGATCAAACTGGCCCCCACGCCCGCGGCCGAAACACCGGAATGGATTGAGCGGGAATTGATCAGCCTGCCGACTACTAAACCCTGACCCGGACCAGCCGGAACCAAAAAGGTGTTAAATTCGAAATCCGAAGCACGAAACTTGTCCGGCGAATGCCGGATACGAAACAATATCGAAATTCAAATGTTTAAATGACAGAAACGTTTATTTTTTTATGTTTTTCGAGTTTGTTTCGAGTTTCGATATTCGATATTCGGATTTAAAATAGTACCGTATCTGCGCAATTACTGTCCGGCGTATGCCGGATGTGGATAGGATTTTGATTTTATTTGGACATAATGATCGGACGGGATGTTCAGTCTTGTCCGTCCTGCTCTTCGGGCAGATTGGGTTCAATATGCACGGTCACGTTGACCCGGCTGCCCATCTGGGCCGCAATGGCCGCCTCGACCTGTTTGGAAATTTGATGCCCCTCGGTCACGGAAATGGCCGGATCCACCAGGATGTGCACGTCCATGAGTATCTCCCGGCCCGCGCGACGCGCGCGCAATCGATGCCAGGCCGCCACCCCGGGCTGATTTTTCACGATCTCGGCCAGATGGGTTTGCGTGCCATGATCCACGCCCGCTTCGCCCAATTCGCGCACGCAGTTGGCCGCGATCTTCCCGCCCGCGTACACCACCATGAGACCTACGACCAATCCAGCCGCGGCGTCCCCATAGCGCCAGCCCAGCAACAAGGAACCCGCGCCCAATAGAACCACCACCGAGGACAGGGCGTCCGAACGGTGATGCCAGGCATTGGCCAGCAGCATGGCGCTGTTGGTTCGCCGGCTGACTCGCAGAGTACGGCGGTAAATCCATTCCTTGGAGACAATGGAAATCAGGGCCACGACCATCACCGGCCAGCCGGGCGGCAGGAGCGACGCGCCGGACAGCCGTCCCCCGGATTTCAGGATAATCAGCACACCGCCGGTTACCAGCAATCCGCCCATGACCAAGGTGGCCAGGGTCTCGATTTTACCGTGCCCAAAGGGATGCGTGGCGTCCGGCGGGCGGGAACCGAATTTGACGCCGATGAGGACAATGACGTCCGAGGCCAGATCAGAGAGCGAATGGAGGGCATCGGCCACCAGAGCCAGCGAGCCGACCAGCAGCCCCACGGACAGCTTTACGGCCGTGAGCCCGAGGTTGATTGCCGAACCCAGCAAGGTGACCCGGCGGATGGCGGCCGGGGCGGACGGATCAAGACTCATGCTTTCCTCTCTCCCGCCTGGTTCGCCGGCCGGTCAGGACTGCTCGAA
>JAUXBQ010000286.1 GCA_030619365.1 candidate division FCPU426 bacterium
CCCTGTCGGATTACCGGGTAGGGCCATAAAAGATAAATATTTGGAAAACATTTCCAAAGGATTAATGTCGCCGGTCCAATGTGCGTGGAAATGCTTAAAGACCTGTGATTATCTAAAAACCCCTTATTGTATTGCTTTGGCATTAAAAAATGCTCAGCAAGGCAAGCTGGATGAGGGTTTTGCCTTTGCCGGTGCCACGGCTTATCGTATTGATAAAATACTTTCGGTTAAAGAATTAATCGACTCCCTGGTTCAGGAATATAATAAGGAACTACAGTATTTTAAAGATAAAATAAAATTATTAAAATTGCCCCCGCTCCCGATGCCCATGCTGGCTACTCCTTCGGAGTCCGCTTAAATCGAATTAAGTATGGTGTCACCCCGGAATCGCAATCACGGATAAAAAACCGTAAAAAAACCGCAATTAAATCCCTTAATTCCTGTCTAAACATTGGAAACATGGCTTGGCAAATTACGGCTATATAAACATTGGTAGGCAGGTATCTTAATAATAGTAGTGTAGTAAAATATAATTGACAAAAGGACAATTAAAGTAAACACTATAAACAGCATGGATAAATTGACCAGGAAGCAAAAAAAGAAACTTGCTGGCTATCCGCTCTGGGCGGATATTATGCAAAAGGACTTTAAGCGAAATCCCGAGGAAGCATATGCGTACTTAAAAAATGCTTTAAAAGAATATGAGAAAGACAGGAATGAGGCTCTATTGCTGCTTGCGTTGCGAAGAGTTGCGGAAGCCGTGGGTGTCAAGAAAATTTCGGAGAAAACCGGACTGACGAGACAAAGTATTTACAAGGCCTTGTCGGCACAAGGGAATCCTACCTTAAAGACACTCGATGCAATTTTAAAGGCCTTGGGATTCACGCATAGTTTCAGGCTGATTTGACTTTATATATAACTCCCCACTTCGGAGAAGGGGGGGAGGGGGGATTGTATTTCCAAGCAAGCGTCCTGAGGTCATGTCAACCTTTGAGGTGTAAATTAGCCTAGCTAAGCCGCCATTTTCATTGGTTGAGCCGTACGTTTCGTCCAGAGCTTGCGCTTGGCCCAGCGATGTTCCTGAGCTTCCGAGACCGCCCAGGTGAGTTTAAGCACCTCCAATTCCGAATGCATGGTTCCGGCAACCCGGAGCCGCCGGCGCAATTCCAGATTGAATCGTTCCAAAAGATTGTTGGAACGCAGAATGGTCCAGAAGCGAACAGGCTCAGAAAAGAAACGGGTGTAATCTTCAAAACGGTACAGAGTTAAAGCAATCGCTTTGGGGTAGGCCTTGTGCCAGCGGGCTTCCAAGCGACCGAGGGCCTGGCGTGCGGCCTCGGGATTGGGTGCCCAAAAGACAACGTGAAGATCAGCCATAAAGTCTTTCCGATCCGGAGTCGCCACCCGGAAGTGCAGATTGCGGAGCTTGTGGACCAGGCAGAGCTGATGAGGACAAGCCAGGCGTGAGGAAACAGCCGCTACGATGGCTTTGTGCTCATCGGAAATGACGAGGCCATGAGCATCCCTGGAGAGCCCGCGGTCAAGCAGATCGGAGAGGAAAGCCTCCCAGGTCTCCTGGTTTTCGCGGTCTCCGAGTAAAAAGCCGAGGATGTAGCGGTTGCCGTTGGCAGCGAGGCCCAGAGGATTAGTGAACCGGGACGTAGTTAAAATGTCAAAATGACGTTGTCTTGTAGGAGATCGCTTCAGCCAAACCCACCTCGCAATGACCCCCTAAAAAACGAATGAAAAATCGAGTTTCCCTGTCTAACCCTCAGCAGCACCTCATCCTTCTCATCCGAGGTCCAACCTATGCAAACCCCACACTCCCTCATCCCCCCTCACGGCGGGTACCGCAAATTGCGGAGCTTTCAGACCGCGCAAAAGGTCTATGACGCCACGGTCATCTTCTGCGACCGGTTTGTAGACCGGTTTTCACGCACTCGCGACCAGATGACACAGGCTGCGCGCAGCGGGGTGCAGAACATCGCGGAGGGCAGCATGGCTTCCGCGACCTCCAAAAAAACCGAGCTCAAGCTGACAGGGGTGGCCCGGGCCAGCCTGGAAGAGTTACTCTTGGACTATGAGGACTTTTTGCGCCAGCGGGGGCTGAAACAGTGGGAAAAGAACTCGCCCGAGGCCCTGGCGATAAGAAAACAGTATTTGTCCGACCGGTCGGACCAGTCAGACAGGTCAGACACTTATGCTTTTAAAACAGTACCACCTGAACGACTGGCTAATATACTGGTCTGCTTGGTCAACCAGGCCAGCTTTCTTCTTGCCAGGCAGCTCAGGGCTCTCGAGAAACAGTTTCTTGCCCAAGGCGGATTCACTGAGCGGTTATACACAATGCGGAAAAAACAAAGAGACTAATTTTTTTCTTTACGAAAACCCACCAATTTTTCCGGTGTCAATAATCCGCCTTATTTTCTATATATAAGTTATCGTAGGTCTTGACAAAAAACAGTTATTTTTAGTATGATTTCAAGGTTTTTCATTCGGGTGGAGGAAAAAGCCATGATTCAGATCGAAGACCTCTCTAAAAATTTCGGAACGGTCAAGGCCGTGGATCACGTCAGCCTGGAAGTGCGGCGCGGCGAGATCCTGGGACTGCTGGGACCCAACGGCGCGGGCAAAACCACGACCCTGCGCCTCATTTCCGGATATCTGCGGCCGGACACCGGGAGCATCTCCGTAGGCGGTCTGGACGCCCTGGACGACGCGCAGCCCGTTCGCGAGATGATCGGGTATTTGTCGGAATACAATCCCATTTACCAGGACATGTTGGTGTACGACTACCTGCACTTCATCGCCCAGATGCGTGAATTTAGCGGGGACGAGCGGGACCAGCGGGTCAGG
>JAUXBQ010000321.1 GCA_030619365.1 candidate division FCPU426 bacterium
GGTTGCCAGGACAACAAGGTCTTGAGGTCCTGCTGAAAATCCCTCAAGGACTGGCCCGGCAGGCCACAAATCATGTCACACGAAATATTGTCAAAACCCGCATTCCGCGCCAGGCGCAGGGTTTCCCGCGACTGGCGGACCGTGTGGGAGCGGCCCAGTATGCCAAGTTGCCCGTCTTCCGTGCTTTGCACGCCCAGGGAGAGGCGGTTCACGCCCGCCTGGCGCCAGCCCTTGACCTTGGCGGCCGAGAAAGCGTCCGGATTGACTTCCAGGGTGATCTCAGCCCGGGGTGAGAGATCCGCGGATTCCCGCAATACATGTAAGAGGGACCGGATCTGCGCGGCTGAGCATAGCGAGGGCGTGCCGCCGCCCAGGTAAACGGTCTCCAGCCGGCCGTGGCCGCGTTGCCGGATTTCGCGCTCTACGGCCGCGAGGTACGGCGGTATTTCCCGGCGCGAGGATAGCGGCCGCGAGGCAAAGTTGCAATACGCGCATTTGGACAGGCAGAACGGAAAGTGGATGTAAACGCCGAACAACTCCGGCATGGCCGCTCCTAACGGATAACCCGCCAGCGCAGCACGGGCCAGTAGATGACCCACGCTTTGCCCTTGATCAGTTCACGCGGAAGCATCCCCCAAAAACGGGAATCCGCGGAAAAATCCCGGTTATCTCCCATCATGAAAAAATGGTCCGCCGTCACGGTCAGCGGCCCGTAGTTGTCCCGGGGACTGATATACGGCGGCAGGATCTTCATATCGCGAAACACCGTGTAGCCTTCGGTTTGCGGCGTTTGATTGACGTAGAGTACTTTGTTACGCACCTCGATGACATCGCCGGGCACGCCCACGCAGCGTTTAATGAAATCGCGCCGGGGATTTTCGGGATACTTGAAAACCAGGATGTCGCCGCGCCGGGGATCGCGTATTTTCAGAATCCGTTTATCTGTAAACGGCACGGTCGTGCCGTACACGAACTTGTTTACCAGCAGGTGGTCGCCGATCAGGAGCGTGCTCTCCATGGAACCGGAAGGAATCTTAAAGGCCTGCAGGAATAAGGTGCGAATGACCAGGGCCAGGATAATGGCAATAAAGCCGGAATCCACGTATTCCATGATGATGTTGGTCTTCGGGAGCTTGACCAGAAAACGCAGCACGACCTGGGCCATGGTCAAGCCCAGCAGGAGCCCGTAAAAAATTAGTTCCGCCGCTTCCGCGGTTTTTATCCATTCCCACATGATTCAAATTCCGCCTTTCCATCGGCGATCGCATGGATCGCTTTCGCGGCCGGGCGATCACAAGGATCGCCCCTACGTGTCTATTTTTAACACCGCTAAAAAAGCGGTCTGGGGAATCTCCACGTTGCCCACGTGCTTCATACGGCGCTTGCCTTCTTTTTGCTTTTCCAACAGCTTGCGCTTGCGCGTGACATCGCCGCCGTAGCATTTGGCCAGCACGTCCTTGCGCAGGGCGCGCACGGATTCCCGCGCGATCACCTTGGCGCCGATGGCCGCCTGTATGGGCACCTCGAATTGCTGCCGGGGAATGATGCTCCGCAGTTTTTCCGCCAACGACCGCCCCCGGCTTTCGGCGAAGCTGCGATGGCACATGAAGGAGAGCGCGTCCACTGGCTCCCGGTTGACCAGAATGTCCACCTTGACCATGTTTTCCCGGCGATAACCGATCGGCTCGTAGTCCATGCTGGCATAACCCCGGGTACGGGTCTTGAGCTGGTCGAAGAAATCCATGATGATTTCGATGAGTGGAAACTGGTAGGTCAGCTTGACGCGGGTGGTATCCAGATACTCGGTATTCAGATAGGTCGCCCGCCGCTCCTGGGACAGCCGCATGACCGCGCCCACGTATTCGGCCGGCGCCAGAATCGTGACGTGCATGTAGGGTTCCTCGATATACTCGATTTCCCCCGGAGGCGGCAGTTTGGAGGGATTATCCACCTCCAGGCGCTGGCCGTTGGTCTGGCGCACGCGAAAAACCACGGAGGGCGCGGTGGCGATGAGGTCCAAATCGAATTCGCGCTCCAGGCGCTCCTGAATGATCTCCATGTGCAGCAGCCCCAGGAAACCGCAACGGAATCCGAACCCCAAGGCCACCGA
>JAUXBQ010000056.1 GCA_030619365.1 candidate division FCPU426 bacterium
CCGGGCATGACCATTGAGGTCCAACTCCCGGAAGTGAAAAAATAAAAAACTCACCACAGAGGCACAGAGGACGCAGAGAAAGAAGTGGAAGGAGTAATTATTAAAAAAAGCATTTTTCCCAATATTTCCTCTGTGGACTCTGCGTCTCTGCGGTGAATAAACATTGAGGACAACACATGTCGCAGATATCGATTGAGGTCAACGAGGTCAGCAAGCGGCTGGGTCCGAACCAGGCCCTGAGCGGGATCAGCACGCGCTTCGAGTCCGCCCGGCTGCACGGCCTGATCGGTCCGGACGGCGCGGGTAAAACCACGCTGCTTCGCATCCTGGTCGGGCTTCTGATCAAGGACCAGGGCAGCGTAACCTATCGCGACGGCCGGGACAAAGTTCCGTTTGCCGAGGTGCGTCCGCGGATGGCGTATATGCCGCAGCAGCAAAGCCTGTATCCGGACCTGTCAGTTTCCGAGCACCTTGAGTTCTTCCGCGATCTGTATCTCATTCCCAAAGAGGTCTACACCCGCCGTCGCGCCGAACTCCTGCACCTGACCCGACTGGAGCCGTTTCAGAAGCGAGCGGCCGGCAAGCTCTCGGGCGGTATGTATAAAAAACTGGGGCTCATGTGCGCGCTCCTGCAGTCGCCCACCGTGGTGCTCCTGGACGAGCCCACCAACGGCGTGGACCCGATCAGCCGCCGGGAATTCTGGGACCTGCTTTACCGCCTGGTGAAGCAAAAAGTCCTGGTGATCGTGTCCACGGCCTACATGGACGAGGCCGAGCGCTGCAACCGCGTGCACGCCCTGGATGCCGGCAGGGTGCTGGCCGCCGGCGAGCCGCGCGCCCTGCTGCAAAAGGCGGGCGCGGACAATTTCGAGAAGTTTTTTCAGCGCCGGGCCTGGGAAGCCATAGCATGAAAAAAAACCAGCTGGCCGTGCAAGCCAGGCACTTGAGCGTCCGTTTTGGAACCTTTACGGCCGTGGACGATATCTCCTTCGCGGTCCGCCCGGGCGAGATCTTCGGCTTTCTCGGGGCCAACGGCGCGGGCAAGACCACCACCATCCGGGTTTTGTGCGGATTGCTGATTCCTTCCGCGGGCCAGGCCTGGGTCGCGGGCCTGGATTGTCAGACCCAGGCCGCGGACGTGAAGACCAAGGTGGGATACATGTCCCAGCGCTTTACCTTGTACAGTGATCTTACCGTGGCCGAGAATCTCGCGTTTACCGCGGCGCTGCGCAAACTCGACACGCGCACCCTGCAACGCCGGACCCGGGAATTGTTTGATTTCATTCACTTTGACTATCCGCAGAACAGCATGGTGAGTGATCTGCCCGGCGGCATCAAACAGCAACTCGCCCTGGCCGCCGCGCTCTTGCACGATCCGCCCATTATTTTTCTGGATGAGCCGACCGCCGGGGTGGCTCCGGCCGTGCGGGCCCGCTTCTGGAGCCTGATCCGTCAACTGGCCCGGGCGGGCAAGACCATTTTCGTCACCACCCACTATTTGGACGAAGCGGAGAACTGCCGCCGCATTGCCCTGATGCGCGATGGCCAGATCATCGCCCTGGACAGCCCCCGGCGCTTGAAAGCCTCGGCTTTTCCCGAGCCGGTACTGGAGATTGAGCCCCAGCCCGGGACTTCGCGCGAGTGGCTCAGAAAGCTAAAGCTCGATCCCCGCGTGGCGCGCATCCAGCCGCACGGCCGCCGTTATCACGTGCTGGTTTTGAACGGGCCAGCCTGGCAGGGCATCGCCCGCCGTCTGCCTAAAACCCTCAGCCTGCGCCGGATTCAGCCCTCGCTGGAGGACGTATTTATTCGCCTGGTGGAAGCAGAGGTAAGCGCGTGAGCAGCGGATTTCAAGTCAATCGCGCCGCGTCCATCACCCGCAAGGAAGTGCGGCATATTTTCCGTGATCCGTTCACCCTGGGCTGGGCGTTTGGCCTGCCGCTTTTTTTCGTGATCTTTTTTGGCTACGCCATCGATTTTAATGTGAAAGAAGTGCGCCTGGTGGTGAGCGATCAGGACAATAGCCGGGCTTCCCGGCAGTTGCTGGAGGTTTTCAGCGGTTCGAAATATTTTAAGCTTTCCCAGCTCCCGCCCGGTGTGAGTCCGCAGCGGGATCTCTCCCGTGAGCGCGCCAAGGGTGTGCTGCTGATTGAGCCCGGAATGGGAGAGGCGCTGGGATCCGGCAAGCCGTACCAGATCCAATTGCTGCTGGATGGCGCGGATAATTCCACGGCCGGAATAATCATCTCCTACCTGGCCGGTATTCAGCAGGCCGCCGGGAAGCGGCTGCTCAACCAAACCCGGTCCGCCCCGGTCCGGCTACAAACCCGTTTTCTTTTCAATCCGGAACTCAGCAGTCCGTGGTTTGTGGTGCCGGGATTGCTGGCCGTGGTCATGGGGGTTTTGGCCATTATGCTAACCGCCTTGACCGTGGCCCGGGAGTGGGAATCCGGCTCCATGGAACTTCTGCTTTCCACGCCGGTAAAACCGCTGGAGATTATCCTGGGGAAACTCACACCCTATTTAGTGCTGTCCCTGCTGGCCGTGGCCATGATTTACCTGGTGGCCCGTCTGCAGTTCGGGCTGCCTTTTCGCGGGAGCCAGCCCCTGTTCCTGGTGGGGGTGATCCTGTTTCTCACCCTGTGCCTGGCCCAGGGCCTGCTGATTTCGGTCGTGACCCGGCAACAGGCCCTGGCCGTGCAACTGGCCTTTTTAGCCGGACTGCTGCCGCCGCTGCTGCTTTCCGGTTTTATTTTCCCGGTGGAGAGCATGCCGGCCTTTTTTCAGTATCTCACCATGCTGATACCCGCGCGCTGGTTTATCGTCATCAGCCGTGGCTTGTTTTTAAAAGGATCAGGCGTGGTGGAGCTGGCTGTGCCGCTGGGCATGCTGCTGGGTATGAACCTGTTGTTGGTGGCCGCGGCCCTGAAGCGGTTTAAAAAGGATTTAGAGCCATGAATCTCACCCTACGCGGATTTATGAAAAAGGAATTCCTGCAGACTTTGCGCGATCCGAGAATGAGCTTTTTCGTGTTCGGGGCGCCGCTGTTGCAATTACTGGTTTTTGGTTACGCCATCTCCACTGAAGTGCGGAATATCCGCTTGGCCGCCCAGTACGCGCCCGGCGACCAGTTGGCGCGGCGGATTGAAGCACGAGCGCTTTCGTCGGGATGGTTCGTCCCCGTGACGCACCAGGGGGAAGATCCGTTTGCGCTCGTGCAATCCGGCCGGGCGGACGTGGCCCTGGTCGCACCGGCCGGAGGTTTAAGCCGGGCCGCGCGGCGCGGAGACGCCCGCCTGCAAGTTTTGGTGGATGCCACCAACGTGATCCAGGCCCGGGCGGTGGAGCGTTACCTGGGCGCGATTGTGCAAGGCGTTATCCAGGAGACGTTTCCCGGCCAAGCGCCCCCTTCCCCCCTGGGTCTGGAAATCCGCACGCTGTACAATCCCGCCCAGGTAACCACGTTCCACATGGTTCCGGGCGTTATGCTGATGCTGCTCAGCCTGCTCACCATCCTTTTGCCCAGTATGTCCCTGGTCCGGGAAAAAGAAACGGGCACCTTCGAAACCCTGGTTTCGGCACCGGTCAAGAACTGGGAAATCCTGCTGGGCAAAACCCTGCCGTTTATGATTCTGGGCTTGGTGCTCGTGCATTTGATTTTTCTGGCCGCGGTCCTGATTTTCGGACTGCCCATGCGTGGCGCGTACTGGAAGTTTCTGCTGGCAGCCGTCATGTTTATCATCTCCACCATTTCGGTGGGCACCATGATTTCCACGATCTCGCGCGGCCAGCAGCAAGCCATGATGGGCAGCTTCTTTTTCCTCTTTCCGGCCATCATGCTTTCGGGCATGATGTTCCCGCTGGAAAACATGCCGCAGGCCCTCGTGTGGGCGGCCTATCTTAATCCCCTCAAATACATGCTGACCCTGCTGCGCAACATTCTGCTCAAGGGCGGGGATGACTGGGTATTTTGGACCAACCTCGGCGCCTTGGCAATCCTGGCTCTGGCAGCCGCGACCTTCAGTTTCAAACGCTTCCGCCAGACGCTGAACTAGTCCCCCGGCGGCCCGCGACGTGTTTTCCGCAAATTGCCGAAAGAGGGTTTGACAAGGTTTGCCCGAAATGCTAAAGTTCACACACGGAGCTGATGGAAAGCGTTTTTTTCCTAGCACCCGTTATTCAAATCAGGAGGAAGTTGATTCATGTCAGTGCAAGGAAAAGTCAAGTGGTTCAACGCAGCAAAGGGTTACGGATTTTTGGAGCAGGATGGCGGCAAAGATGTATTCGTGCATTTTTCCGCGATCCAGGGCGATGGATTCCGTTCCCTGAACGAAGGTGAAACCGTCGAATTCGAGATCATTGATGGCCCCAAAGGCGCGCAAGCGGCAAACGTGACGAAGCCCAGCTAAACAGACACACGGTTAGCAATTCACCGAAGAAAATAAAAACGGCCCTTCGGGGCCGTTTTTTTTTTGGTATAATACACGCGGCCGGAGGCCGCCCGGAGCGGGTGAGCCGCCAGCGAACAGCGGAAAGGAGCGGCCGGGATGGGACTGGAGTTCAAACTCGATCTGCCGAGCGGAACCAACCTGAAAGCCGGGGAAGAGAAGGAGCAACTATTCGACCTGGCCATCGTGGGTGGCGGCCCGGCCGGCTTGACGGCCGCGATGTACGCGCTGCGCAAGCAACTGTACGTGGTCCTGATTTCGCCGGACCTGGGCGGCCAGGTGCTGTTAACGCGCGGCGTGGAAAATTACATGGGATACCAGTACATTACGGGACCGGAGCTGGCGCGGAAATTTTCCGCCCAGGTGCGGCAATTTACCCTTAAACTGGCGCAGGGCGAGAGCGTGACCCGCTTCAGCCAGGACGGCAAGGGTCTCTTCCAACTGGTCACCAGCACGGACCGGTTCATCACCGCCCGCAGCGTGATCCTGGCCACGGGCAAGCGGTCCCGCCCCCTGAACGTGCCCGGGGAACAGGAATACCTGGGGCGCGGTGTCTCCTTGTGCGCGGTCTGCGACGGCCCGTTTTTCAAGGAGCTACCGGTGGTGATCGTGGGCGGCGGCAACTCAGCCATTTCCGCCGCGCTGGACATGCTGGACCTGGGCAGCCCTGTGACCGTGGTAAACGTGGCGGACGGCTGGCAGGCGGATTCGGTGCTGATGGACCAACTGCGGGACCGGGTCACGCTGCTGGACGCGCACAAGGTGACGGAAATTCACGGAGACAAAGAAAAGGTCTCCGGTGTCAAAATAACCCCCAGGGACGGGGGCGCCGAGCGCACGCTGGATGTGCGCGGGGTGCTGATCGAGATCGGGCTGTTGCCCAACACCGAAGCCTTGGCGGGGTTCGTGGCGTTGAATGCCCGCCAGGAAGTTCTCACCGATTGTTTCAGCCGGACCTCGCGGCCGGGGGTTTTCGCGGCCGGCGACTGTACCAGTGTACCGGAAAAACAGATCATCATCGCGGCCGGCGACGGCGCCAAGGCCGCGCTGGCAGCGCACCGGTTCTTGAAGCACATTCCCGACTAGGAGGATTCGTCATGGCTCTACTCGATACCGCAATTCAAAAACAGGCCCAGACGGCGCTCAAGGAAAACCCCGAGCCCGTCACCCTGCACGTGTTCACCCAAGCGATGGAATGCCAGTACTGCCGCGAGAGCCACCAACTGGCCGAAGAACTCGCCGCCCTGGCCCCGGACAAAGTCAAGGTCGAGGTGCATGATTTTGTTTCGGACAAAGCGGCGGTGGAGAAATTCAAGATCGACAAAATACCGGCCCTGGCCGTGGTCGGCAAGGAGGATTATGGCGTGCGCTTCTACGGCGTGCCGGCCGGGTACGAATTCACTTCGCTGTTGTCCGGCATCAAGCTGGTCTCCCAGGGGAAAGCGGATATTTCCAAGGCCGCCCTTAGCAAGCTGGGCGCCATTACCAAGCCGCTGCAGCTCAAGGTCTTTGTAACCTTGACCTGCCCGTATTGCCCGGCCGCCGTGCACCTGGCGCACCAACTGGCGGTAGCCAGCCCGCTCATTACCGCGGAGATGATCGAGGCCTCAGAGTTTCCGCACCTGGCTGTGAAAGAGCAGGTCATGGGCGTGCCCAAAACCATAGTGGGCGGCTTCGGGGCCTTTGAAGGCGCCCTGCCGGAACCGGCCTTTGTGGACAAGGTGGTCTCCCTGGTCACCGGGGGTGCGGTTTGATCCCAGGCGCGGCGCGGCAACAACTGCGCGGCACACCCGCCTCTCCCGGCTGGGCGATCGGCCGGGTTTGTTTTTGGAGCGATCCCGAAGGCATTCCCCGCTACCGGATTAAGCCGGAAATCGCAAGCGAGGAATTGCGCCGGCTGGACGAGGCGCTGGAAACCTCCCGCCGTCAAATCGAGCAATTGCGCCAGCGGGTCGAAAACGAGGTGGGGAAGGAAGAGGCTAAGATTTTTTCCTCCCATAACCTGCTTTTGAATGATCCCGCCTTTTACGCCCGGGTCGAGAAAAAATTGATCAGCGACAACCTGAACCTGGAAGCCGCGGTCGAAGATGTCATCGAAGAACTGGTTAAAATCTTTTTGAAGATCCCCGATCCTTACATCCGGGAACGGGCGAATGACTACCGCGACATCGGGCGCCGCGTGCTTGATAACCTGCTCTCCTACCAGCGCCAATGCACCCTGGAAGGCGGGGAGCAAATCGTCATGGTGGCGCGGGAACTCATGCCCTCGGACACTGTTCATTTTCACCGCCAGCACGTCGGCGCCTTCGTTACCGAGCACGGGGGCGTCTCCTCGCACGCGGCGATTCTGGCCCGCTCCCTGCGGCTCCCGGCCGTGGTCGGCGTTCCGAACATTCTCAGGCAATTGCGCGCCGGGGAGCTGGTCCTGGTGGATGGGCGCGAAGGCCGCGTGATCGTGGACCCGACGCCCGCAGAAATCGCCCTGGCCCGGAAGGACGCGGACGCGCGGCAGCGGGCCAGCGAACAGAGCCGCCCCGCGCAAGTCACCCAGACCCGGGAGGGCGCGGAAATCCTGCTCTCCGCCAATCTCACCCGCGAAGACGAGGCCGAGGACGCGCGTCGCCTGGGCGCCCTGGGCGTGGGACTCCTGCGCACGGAATTTCTGTTCATGGGACGCGGGGAGTTCCTGGACGAGGAAGCCCAGTACCAGGCCTATCGGCACGTTGTGGAAATGATGGCCCCGCATCCGGTGACCATCCGGACCCTGGACCTGGGTGAGGATAAGCACTTCAATTTCGAGAATCCCGTCGAAACCCAGACCACGTGCACCCTGGGCTGGCGGTCAATCCGCCTTTCCCTGGCCTACCAAAAAGTCTTCTCCGCTCAGCTACGGGCCATCCTGCGCGCCGGCGCGCACGGGCCGGTTCGCGTGCTGCTGCCCATGGTTACGGGTGTGGAGGAAATCCGGCAGGTACGGACCCTGCTGGCCGAGGCCGCGCGGGAACTAGCCGGAAGACAGATCGCCCATGACGCCGGACTGCCCGTGGGCGCGATGATCGAAACGCCGGCTTCGGCGATTCTGCCCGAGGTGATCCTGGCGGAAACGGACTTCCTTTCCGTGGGCACCAATGACCTGGTGCAATACGTCATGGTGGCCGACCGCGCTTCGGAGCGGTTGCTAAGCTATTATCGCTCCACCGCGCCCGCGGTCCTGGTGCTGCTCAAACACCTAGCCGACGCCGCCGCGGCGCAGGGCAAGGATATCAGCCTGTGCGGGGAAATCGCCGGTGATCCGCTCTATCTTCCGCTCTTGCTGGGTCTGGGCTACCGCAATTTTTCCGTGGCGCCCGTGCTCCTGCCGGACCTGGCCGCGGCCGTGGGCCGCCTCACCCTGCCGGAGAGCCAGGCGCTGGCAAGCCAGTGTCTCCAGTGCGCGACAGCCGCCGAAGTGGAGGAGATACTGCGCGCGGCCCAGAACGCACCCGAGGCGCCTGTCCGCGGCCGAAAAAAAAGTAAAAAAATCCATTGACAAACATATAACACAAAACTAATATGTTCGCATGGCGACCAAATCCGTAAAAAACAAAAATGACTACCAGCAAATGGCGGACCTGCTCAGGGCCATGGCCCACCCGTTGCGCCTGCAAATGCTCCTGGGCCTCTGCCAGAACGAATGCAACGTCAACAAGGTCTGGCAAAGGCTGAACATCAGCCAACCCCTGGCGTCGCAGCACTTAAACCGCATGCGCCGGGCCGGTCTGGTGACCACGGAACGCCAGGGCAAGGAGATTTGCTATAACGTGACCGATGTCCGCGTGCGAGCGATCCTAAACCGTTTTTGCGATTTGTTCTCCCTCGATGCCAACCAAAAATAAACCATGGAGGAATAGTATGGCCACACAAGTGAACACTCAAAGTTTTGCCCAGGAAGTCGAACAAGCCGCCGGCACGGTCCTCATCGACTTCTACGCCGATTGGTGCGCGCCCTGCCGCATGGTGGCGCCCATTCTGGAAGAGGTCGCCAAAGAGCGGCCGGACGTCAAGGTGGTGAAAGTCAACATAGACGAAACGCCCGAACTGGCCCAGCGCTTCGGGATCATGAGCATCCCGACCCTGGTTTTGTTTCACAACGGCCAAATGAAGGGGAATTGGGTGGGACTGCGCCCCAAGCCCGTGCTCTTGGAGGAAATCGACCAGGTCCTGACCGGGAAGTAACCGGCAATGTGGAAGGAGATAGTAAAGATGAAGTTATTCAGATGGATAGCACCGATTCTTATCCTCGGCCTGATGGCCGGCGGTTGTCAAGGCTCCGGCAAGACCCCGGCCGGAAACCAGGGCCACGGCCAGGCAGTGGCGAATCAGCCTTTCCCCGATTTCAGCGTGAAGACCTTTGACAACCAGACGGTCTTGCTCAGCCAATATCGCGGCAAGATCATGATTCTGGATTTGTTCGCGACCTGGTGCCCGCCCTGCCGCATGGAAATCCCGCATTTCGTGGCGCTGCAGGAGCAATACGCCGATCGCCTGGCCGTGGTCGGGTTATCGTACGACCAGGCGCCGGTGAAAAAGGTCAAAGCTTTTGCCTCGGAGATGAAAATTAATTACGATTTATACTGGGGGAGTGAGGAGATCGCAAAGCACGTGGGCTTGCGCGGCATTCCGCACACCCTGGTCCTGGACACCGAAGGGCGGGTCGTCCGCTCCTATGTCGGTTACCGGGATAAAATCGTTTTTGAGAAGGATATCCTGGCCCTGAGCCCGAAGCAGGAAGAGTAATGGGCGAACAGGCCTGCGTTCTTCCCACACCCTCGCCGGAAGCCGAGGCAGCACTGCAGGGCGTGCGCACCATCGCGGTGGTGGGCCTCTCACCCAAACCGGAGCGGCCCTCGCACGAGATTGCCAAGTTTCTGCTGGAGCGGGGATACCAGGTTATTGCGATCCGGCCGGGTGTGGATGAAATCCTGGGGCTGAAGACCTATCCCTCCCTGGCAGCCTACGGGAAACCAGTGGACGTGGTGGATATTTTTCGCCGGCCCGAGGCTGTGCCCGGTATTGTGGACGAGGCCATCCAACTGGGCTGTAAAGTCATCTGGATGCAGGAAGGCGTTTCCCAGGCCGAGGCCGCGGCCCAGGCCGAGGCCACTGGTTTGAAAGTCATACAGAATAAGTGTATTTATAAGGTGCTGAAGGCAAGAGAAGGGCTATAAGCAAAGGACCTGCCGTCCTCATCCCCCACGAATATTTCATAAATAATCTGCCTCGCGCGAAGATAAGGAACTTATCACAATTCGTGATAAGTTCCAGCAAAAAACGCGCGCCTAATATCATTACTCTGTTAGTCAACCGGGGCGAATCCGGGATTTTCAACTAGTAAATCTGGATCTCGAAAGAGATTGCCGCGTCGCTTGCGCCCGGCATACGCCGGGCAGGCTTCTCGCAATGACTATTTTTTTATATGTCATCGCGAGGCGGTCTTGGCCGAAGCCCCGACCGGTTGGGGGATCGTACGGGACTCCCTACGGCCGCGATCTCCTATAGGATTCCTATTTTGGAATCCTATAAAATCTCACCTTATTCCAAAAAAACCGCAAGGAAAACGTGAATTTCCGGTCCAATAAAGAGAAAACCCAGGGTCTTTCAATAACAACTTGACAAGTACTCCAAAATGGGGTAACATAAAAATGCGCTACCAAGTAACCATACGTCGAAAATGGCTCAAACGGCTGGAAATATTGCCCGCAAGAATTAGGAACAAATTCTATTATCTGACCAAGGACTTGGAGAACTTCGGGCCCATCCTGCCGCACTGGCGAAATTACAGTCAATTGGGAAAAGACAGGCACCATTGCCATTTGAGCTATTCCTGGGTGGCCTGTTGGCGCGGCGAGGGAAAATCAATCGAGATCGAGGTCTATTATGTTGGCAGTCGTGAAAACGCACCATATTGATTTTACCATTCAGGGGAATATCCCGGAAAAACTGCTCCAATACCTGCAGCGGACCTACGGGCCAGCGCTGCGGGTGGATAATGAGTGTCCCGTGCGTATTACCAAAACCGACTGGTTTCGCCGCATGAGCAGGCAGGTTCAGCCCGGGGATGCCATTCGCGTGTACCGGGAAAACCGGAAATGGACCCAGGAGGAACTGGGGAAGAAAATAGGCGTCTCCAAATACCGTGTTTCTGACCTGGAAAACCACCGCCGCGCAGTGAGTAAAGAAATCGCCAAGAAATTATCCCGGTTATTTCAGGTGCCTTTGGACCGGTTTATTTAACCGGATTCCTCGTTTTTCGTTTTTCCAACACCCAGGCCGGAACCCGCTGTTTTAATGTAATATTTCCCCCTTTTTCCACGTCTAAGTTAAAGAATATTCGGGAACGTGAACCATTCCTAAAAAACCATCAATTTCCTTGCCTCTGCTGAAAGGTGGGATTATGATTAGGGAGATTTGGAAGAGAAGGAGCAGGGAAGAGAAATTTTCTCATGTTATTAAAGCATGAATGTTCCAGGATATTATTATTCGAGTAGGAAACATGATCAAATATTCTTCTAAACAAGATAAGGAACACACTCAGCTTGCAGCCTTCCTAGAAAAAACTCGATATTTAACGTATAAAATCAAAGACATCAAAGATGGCCCTAACCCTCCGGATTTCGTTTGTATTAATAATGATTACTTGGATTCAATTGAACTTACAGAGTTATTTAAAAAAAAGGGAATAAGAAAGCACTCTGAAAAAGAGCTGGAAGCAAGCCAGGGAAATATTCTTAAAAAAGTAAAAGAAATAATAGACAAACAAAGCTTCGCCAATCCATTTGAGGTAAAAGTGGATTTCAGGACAATTCATAATCCAAATGGGAAATATAATATTAAGGCGATAGTTCCGGCGCTATCTTCTTTGATAATCAATTCCGTCCAATCTGTTGAACCTGATTTTGATAAAATCAAGCCTCGCGACCGTAGTCTTAACAATCTCGGAATATCTAAAGTAGTTATCAGAAATGGTGTTATGTTTGGAAAGAAGTGGTTGAAAAATACCCGGTTTAACAAAATTCGCATCCACTTTGTAAGGCGTGATCCGCACGATGAAATATTATTAGTACTTCGAAAAAAAGGCGTTATTTTAAAGAAGTATCAACAGAAGTACCGCAATTCATACTTATTGATAATTACTAATAGGTATGAAGGATCACAAGCTTTTCGGTTTTCAGAAGAGTTTAAGAAGAATATATACGAAACGAAGTTTGACAGAATTTTTATTTTCGATTATTTCAATTTTACACATTTTGAGCTTAAAAAAGCAAACTACAATCCTGGACACTGATTAGTATATTAATATACTAATCAATGTCCAGGGACTCAGAGGCGAGAATCACTATTTAGGGCACTATCAGCGTGAGAGGCGGAATTTAATGGCTACTACCGAAAAAGAGCGTAGAGACTACCTCTATCGGTATGTCGGCGAGGCTTTGCATCTTGCGCAGGGGCTCGAGCTGCAAATCAGGACGCTTATAGGGATTGTTAACAACCACTTTCACGCCGAGATTGATGTTGAAGGTCTCATTGTTCCTGAACGTCGCGAAACGCTGGGTCAATTGATGCGGCAACTCCGATCGCTTGGAAAAATAGATGAAAATGGGAAGCAAATTCTGGAAGACGCGCTTGAGAAGCGCAATTATATTGCGCACTATTTTTTCAATAAGAATGCATATGCGTTTTCTGTGGACGAGGTGTTCAAAAACACAAAGATAACACTCGATGCCGATACGAAAGCGATTGCGGCAGGAGTCGCCATAACGCTAGGGTGGTTAGAGGCGCTCTGTGAGTCATTGAAGATTGAAAAGAGCAATATTCTTGTTAAGCAGAGTGATCCAGAATCAGTGACCGGGGACGTTGATTAGTATATTATATACTAATCAACGTCCGTGTGCCACGAGGCTGCACGAGAGATGAGGGTAGGTCCCTCGGCATCGGCTTGCACGAGCAGGTGTCA
>JAUXBQ010000180.1 GCA_030619365.1 candidate division FCPU426 bacterium
ATGAAACTAGTGGATTTTGTAAACAGCAATCCCAAGTATCAGCGTGAGGGATTTATACCCATAATTACATGCCCGCGTACTAGTTGGCATGATTCGATAAATCTTTTCAGCCGGGCGGATGTGGGATTAGTTACCTCGGGCTCTGACGGCATGAATTTGGTGGCCAAGGAATTTATGGCTGCCGGCCGGGCAATTTTGCTGATAAGCAAATTTTGTGGGGCCGCGCCGGAGTTAATCGGCGGGATAATAATAGATTGTTACAGATTTAAAGCAGTGGCCCGGTCCATAAAGACGGCTCTAATGGTAAAAGCCAAAAGACCTATAATAACTTTAATCAAACAATGGGGTGGAAGGCGGGCTGTGTGGGAGAGTAATATTTTTCATTGGTTCGAGAAAACATTGGCCCGACTGAGTGAAATCAAACAGGAAAAAACAATTGCCGTGCAAATAGAGGATTATTATAATGGTGAAGGGCAAGGAATAGATATATCTGAAACAAATAAATATTTATCCGATCTATGGATGACCAAACGAATCTACTTGGCCTCGCGTATCTTCTGGCAAAGAGATAATCCGGTAAATCAGGTACTTCGCTATATCCAGGAACACAGCGAGCTGCATGATAGCTTGAGTGAATCCGGTAGCAAAGAGGAAATACTTGAATCTGTCAAATTAGAATCCACTCCTGATATTAAATTAGCGTTTAATATAATTACTGCTAATTTATCCGCAATAAAAGAGACTCCCCAAATATTACCCGATTCCGCCCCTATTTCGCTGTTTGGCGTGCGGGTAACCACGATTTTAACGGTCCTGGGCTTCGGGGTTTCAGTCGTGGGAGTGCTGCTGGGATACGCCAATTTAGGCACGTTGCTTAATTTTGGATTTAACCTGGCCAGCGCGAGTCTGGTTCTGGGTCTTTTAGGCGCCATCACCACGCCGTTGGTGGCCGTGACGTTCATCCGAACCTGGCGGAGCATCCGCCAAACGCGGGACCTGCCGGACGATGCGCCCTTGACCCAGGCCCAGCGTCAAAAAATTCAGGATTGGCTGGCAGCCGGCATCGTGGATAAGCGCAGCCTGGCCCCGGAGCAGTGTGGCCCGGATGTGGCGGCTTTTGATCCAGCCCAAGCCAGCGAACAATTCCCGGCCGGCAAGGTCGTGGCCGACCTCGTGGCCTTGGCAACCATGCCGGACAGCATCGCGCAACTCATTCTGGAACACGAAAAAGCGCATCTGCTCCAGGCGGAGAGACGGTTTTACGCGGCCCGCGCCCCTCCGCGCGGACTCTTGGGAGAGCTTTACGCCTACGCAACACAGGTCCTGGCCATTCCCCGGGCCTTGCTGGGCGGCTTGCAAACCTCGCTGACCCTGGCCATCGGCGGGAGAAGCGTGTCCCGCGCCGAAAAGTCCGTGCAGCAGCGGCGCTCGTTGGAAGTGAAATATGCCAACCAATTCGCAGTCCCTCCTGGAACGTATCTGAAAGAGTTCGCGCAGAATTGGAATTTATTGAATTCCAAAATGGAAATTCTGCGGAATTACGCCCTTGAACCGCACCCCTATTTTTTCCGCTATTCCGCCGCACGCCTCGAGGTTGCCGCGGGATTGATCCGGGCTCGTCTGGACCAGGGCGAAGCCGCCGAATTGCAGCTCTATCGCGAGGCGCTCACGCAATCCGGCCCCATTGTGACCGCCCAGGCGGCTGAGCAGGCGCAGGCAAGGGCCGAAACCGCGGCCAGGGCGGAAGCGCGGCCGGCCCCGGAAACCCAAGCGGCGGCAGCCGCCGCGGCTGAGAAAGCGGCCGAGTCAGCCGCCGAGGCGCCCACGGTTCAGCTTGCCTGGCGAAAAGCGCTGGCGCAGGATGTGAACCGCTATTTTCTCCGCCTGAGCGCCGGCATTCCCTGGACCCTGGTCAAGCGCGGTTTGTTTACTGCCGGCGTGCTGGGGCTCTTTTTCCTGGGAAGCATGATTCCCGTTCCCGGCATCAATCCCGCGCTCTTCAACCTGGCAACCGGGAACACGGCTTTGCAGATTTTCAACTTCTTGTCCGGCGGCGCGCTGGCCAAAATGTCGATTTTCGGCCTGGGCCTGGCCCCGTTTTTCAGCGCCAGCATGATTATGATGGTTTTACCCTATATATTCCCGGGTCTTAAGACCCTGCAACGGTCCGGCGAGGTGGGGCAAAAAATCCTGGAAAAGTATACCAAGTGGATCGCCGTGGGCGTGGCCGTGGTGCAAGCTGTGATTGCAGTCAAAATGTTTCCGATCGTGTTCGCCGGCCTGGGCTTGCAAGTGATCGGCATCATCGCCCTGACCCTGGGCTCCATCACCGTCACCTGGTTTAACTCGATCATCCGGGAAAGAGGGTTGGGCGGTAAAATCGGCTCGCCCTTGCTCATGTTCATGATCCTTCCCGGCCTGATCACTCAGGCGGGCACGCTGCTTTCCGCGGGATTGTTCTCCATGTCCGGCCTGCCCCTGCTGGCGTGCGGCGCGGCCTTATTCGCCGTGGCCATTGCCCTGAATACTATACATTACGAAGTACCAATTCGCTCAGCCCGGGAAGTGATCAAGCCCGGTGAAGGTACTCTGCCCAAGCGGTTTCTGCCCATTAAGTTCGACTACCTCGGCGTGAACGCGGTTTTCATCAATGGCATGCTGGCCACCATGTTGCTTCCCATGTTCGGTATGGGCCTGGCGCCGGGAACCCTGACGTACATGTTGCTGACCGCGGTCAGTATTTTGGCCTTTGCCATGCTCGGCACCCGGCTCCAACTGAATCCCAAGGAAATCGCGACCTCTTTTACCCGGTCCGGAGATTATATTCCAGGCAAGGCTCCGGGCCAGGAAACGCGTTCCTATCTTACAAAACTGCTGACCTGGCTGCCGGCCGGCGGCGCCCTGGCGGTCATTGGCATGACGCTTATCCCGCAAGCCCTGGGGCTCGGCGGTGTGGGCCTCTCCATCCTCATTCTGGTCAGCTCCACCATTGGGATCATGGATCAAGTCCGGGGTATTTTAGCCGAGCAGCAGGGCCGGGCGGTTGTGGCAGCCCGGGAGGGCCGGGCCCGGACCTGGCTGGGAAGGGCTTTACCTTATATATTCCCCACTACCGCTATAGCCGCCATTGTATTCATTTTATTCCAAATCTTGAATGCGGGCAAACTGGCGATCCTGGGCGTCAGCGCGGTGGTGGGCATGGGCCTGGCTTCCTGGGTTTTCTGTATTGGCGCGGCCCTGGTGGTGGTTGGCTGGCTCAGCTACCAACGCTGGATAGCGCCCCGCCTGCGGGCCAGGGCGAAACACAATAAAATCCGCCAACTGCGGACCCAGGCGGACGAAGTGGATAATTTACGGATTGCCTTGGAGGGCAAGACCCTGGCCGAACTGAAGGCCGAAACAGAGGACTTCCGGCGAGCCTATGACGGCAAGTCCAAAGCCGAAATCGAAGCTCTGCAACGTGAACAGCGAATCCCCGCCCTGGCCATGGCCGTGGTGGCCATCGAAAAACAAAAGCGCGCCAGCGCGGTTTATGAGACCCAGCCCAAGCAACGGGAACTGCTGGAAAATTTCACGCTGCACCCCAACCAGATCATGGCTGCCCTGGCTTTCACGGAAATGCGGAAACCCCGGGGCTGGGCCCGCTTCTGGCAACTTGTTCGCCGTCTCTTTTCCGCTGAAATCACGGCCGTGGATGCCGCCGGGTACGCGCTCCGCATGGCCACGGGCCAGGGCAAGACCGAAACCGCGGCCCTGGCTCTGTTTGCCATCTCCCTGGCCGGTCAAGGCGCCCATTTGCTTACCCCGAATATCGACCTGGCGCTCGAACAAGGCGCGGACGTGGCGCAGTTGCTATCCGGACTGGGAACACGGGTCGCGGTCACCGGCGAATATGACCGTGCGGAAAATCGTCCTGTGGCCCGGGTGTGGGATCCCGGACAGGGCCGGCTGGTCAGAACCACGGAACTCACGCGGGCGTACCAGGCGGATATCACTTATGGAACCGAGAGCGCCTTCAATTTTGATTATCAAACCGGCGTGAATCCCCGCGAACCCTATTTTCGTATTGATGATGAAGGCGATGTCACTTACTTTGTTGAAGGCACGACTCCGCGTTCCATCAATCAGGCGGTCATGGATACCTTGCGCTATGCCTGGGAAAAAGCCGGCATGGCCGACATGGTGCGGGCGCTTAAACCCGGCATGCTCAGGGTGGATGCGGCGACCCAGCAATTATCCTTAACCTCCGCCGGCCGCGCCGCGCTGGCCGAAGACGGTCAGTTTGATACCTGGGCCGCCACCGGGCATCCGGCGCTCATGCGTCTCTTTTTCGCGGAAATCATCCAACGGTTGCAAAACGAGGAAAGCCAGGTTGGGGAATATTTCGAGGTGAATTACACGGCGGACAAGGAAGAGGTGGCCTTGACCCCGGCCGGGCTGGAGCGCCTGCAGCAAGACTATCTCGGCCTGCCGGCCACCACCAATCTAACCGAGTTTCCGCTTCTGCAGCATTACCTCCAAGCCACGCTGGATGCCCAATTTTTCTTCAAACGGAAATTGCCCGGCGAAGAAAAGACCGCGCTGGAAGCCCAACCCGGGGTAAGCGTCTACCGGCTAATCGACGGTGAAGTTACCCTGATCAATAAAGAAACCGGGCAGGACATGCCCGGGCAGCAGGTTTCCGGCGGCATTCACCAGGCCCTGCAGGCCAAGGAATATCTCCGCGAAGACCGACTGGCCAAGACCGCGCCGGAACCGGATTTCGCGGTGCGGGACAGCATACGGTTTACGGACATTGGCGAATACCAGAGCCAGCTCATGCCGTCCCAGTATGCCCGGCGCTATCCCTGGCGGAATTTAATGTCCGCCACCACCGGCATGAGTGAAGAGCAACAGGAACTGCGCGAGCGCCTGGGCCTGGTCAGCCTGCAACTGCCGTCCGACCAGGGACCTTCGCTGATTCGCGACCAATATAAAGACCAATACTACTTCCGCGCGCCGGAGCAAAGCAACGCGCTCCGCAAAGTCGTCTGGCAACACAGCGTGATCAGCGGAATTCTCATCGGCGCCTATACGCCGGGCAAGTTGCAATCCCTGCAACAACGCCTCCTGGCCGGTTTATACGCCCAGAGGTGGCCCAGCACGATCTTGGGCCCCGACACGCCGGTTTCGCAATTCAACGCCATCATCCAACGCGCCCAGCAGGATGCAGAAACATTGAACCAAGCCCTGCAAACGGCCCGCGCCCTGGCAGACCCGGAAGCCCGGCGCCAGGCCGAGGCCGAAGTGCTGAAGTCGGATCGTAGCCATGTCGTTCTGTGAGC
>JAUXBQ010000069.1 GCA_030619365.1 candidate division FCPU426 bacterium
ATCCCTTTTAAATATCCTATCAAGGTCCTGCCACGTGAGCCTGAAGATAAATGGACGTCCATGAGGACAAGTTGGCAGAGTTCCCAGATCCCTGGCATCCTGGATCAATGCCAGCATGGATTCTGGCTGAAGCCGGTCGCCGGCTTTGTCCGCGTTTTTACAGGCAATTCTTTGCAAAGCCTCTTTTTTTAGAGTTTCCTCGTCTATTTTTCCGTGTTCTTCCAGCCATTCCAGGACTTCCCGGACCAGGGCAATGAGATCTCCTTGCACATGTGCCTCAGGCTGAGTCTGTATTGTGAAGGAATTACCGCCAAACGGGGAAATTTCCAGCCCGATTCTCTTGAAAAAATCGAAGTAATTCTTCAACAGCCCGGATTGGGCCGGAGAAAGCTCAAATGTCAGGGGCAATAAAAGAGACTGGCGAGGAAGCTCACCCTGATGCCGGATTAACGCCTCGTAGAGGATCCGCTCGTGAGCCGCGTGCTGATCAACCAGGAAAAAGCCCTCCTGGTCCTGCGCGGCAATATAGGTTCTGCCCACCTGCCCGATGATTCTCAGTTCAGCCTCTGCTACCTGTTCCTGGGCAGAGGCGGGTTCAGCCGGAGTTGTTCCCCTGCTCCCTGGCGTCAGATAGGAAGCCACTGCCTCCCTTACCCGGCCGGCTGACCAGCCCAGGGTGAGAGGCTTTTGAGCATACGTCTCTGGCGCGCTCGCCTGGCCGGTTCCCTTCAATATTGCTTCCTGCGCCCGCCCACCCGAGAGATCCGATCCTTTCAATGCGTTCCGGATAGTATCCAGGACCACGTTATGTATCCCGTGTTCATCGCGCAGACGCACTTCGCGCTTGGCCGGATGAACATTCACGTCCACCAGGTGAGGCGGCATGGTCAGGAACAGGTAGCAAAGGGGAAAGCGCCCGTGGGGTAAAAGATTCTGATAAGCCGCGATCACGGCGTGGGACAGGCCGCGGTGCTCCACGGGCCGGTGATTGATGAAAAAGCGCATCCCTTGCCGCGTATGGCGATGATCCCCCGGACCCGCGATCATTCCGCGAATCCAGATGCCGCCGGCTTCGCGCTCCAGGGCAAGCAATTCATTCGGCAACGCGCGCCCATACAGCGCGGATAAGCGGTCCGGGAGCGCAGGGGCTGCCGGGCAATTCAGGATTTCCCGCTGGTCCACAATCAGGGTAAAGCGAATGTCCAGGTGCGCCAGGGCGGCCGCTTCCACGGCTTGCACACAGTGCGCCTGCTCGGTGGCCTGACTCTTCAGGAATTTTCGGCGGGCCGGCGTGTTATAAAACAAGTCCTGCACCAAAACCGTGGTGCCGGGCGCGCACCCGGTCTCCATCTCGGCCAGGACCTGCCCGCCTTCGATTTTGATCATATACCCGGCCGCCTGGTCCGCGGGCCTGGTCTTCAGCTCCACGCGCGCCACCGAGGCAATGGAAGGCAGAGCTTCGCCCCGGAATCCCAGGGTGCTGATATGCTCCAGGTCCTGTTCGCTGGAAATTTTACTGGTAGCGTGCCGCTCAAAAGCCAGGCGTGCATCAGGCGGCAGCATGCCCTGACCATCGTCCGTGATCCGGATATACGCGAGACCGGCCTGCTTAATCTCCACATCAATGGATTTCGCGTCCGCGTCAATGGCGTTCTCCACCAACTCCTTGATCACCGCGGCCGGCCGTTCCACCACTTCTCCGGCTGCGATACGGTTGGCGATTATGTCAGATAACACTTTAATATTAAGGTTTTTCATGGTTTTCCTTGCGCTTTCAGGTTCAGCGGTCACACAGGCCTCCGGGCCTTAGCGGTTGTATTGGATGGGCGGCGGCTGATACTGCACTGGAGGTGGTTGATACTGCTGTTGTTGTTGCTGGTACTGCTGCTGTTGCTGCTGTTGCTGATACTGCTGGTACTGTTGTTGCTGATGCTGGTACTGCTGCTGGTATTGCAGCGGCTGCTGGTTCGGTTGCCGCGGATTGGGTTCAGGTTGCCCGGGTTTGCCCATGGGCAGCGGCGTATTGGACAGCGCGTCCACACGGACAGTCGCGGACGCCGGCCCGGAGGCTGGTTGTCCCCGCTGCCTCAGTACCCTTTGCTTCATGCGGTCGCTTTCAGCCAGGTACATAGGATCGATTTGAATGGCCCGGTGAAAAGCCGCTTCCGCTTCCTGGTCCCGTCCGGACCAGAGCAGGCTCACTCCCAGGTTAAAGAGGAACACCGGGTTGTCCGGATCACGCCTGATTACGTCCTTCCGTATTTCTATCGCGCGGTCGTACTTCCCCATGGCCGTGAGCGCGTTGGCATAGCTGGTCATGCTGTCCGGGTTCTCCGGATCCAGGCGGAAGGCCTCATCCGCCGCGATCAGCGCTTTTTTGTATTGGCCGCTCTTGTAAAATGCGTCGCTTTGCGCTAAGGCCAGTTTGAAATTGTCCGGCATAAACTCCCGGGCCTGGCTGTTTTCCACGGAGGCTTGCTCGTACTGCTCCAGCCGCATGAGCAAGCCTCCAAAATTGTAGTGGGCCGTGGCCTGCCGGTAATTGCGGGCGTCCGCGGAAAGCAGGTTCAGGTTGGCCATGAGGCCGAAAAACAGCAGCAGGGCGCCGGGCAGGTACAGGCTGGACCAGGCGCGCGCGCGAATGCGTTGGACCATTTCCAGGGTCGCGGCCGAGCCGAATATAAGAAACACTGGTACCACGGCATAACGGTATTCGGAGGACACGAAGAGCGCGACATTGGAGAACAGATATACCGCGATGACGCCCAGCAACGGAAAAAGCACGCGCCAACGCCGCCGATACAGGACCAATCCCACCAGGGCCAGGGGGCAGACTATTCCGAAAGAAAGCCAGGGAAGCCTTAAAAAAGGCACTATTTCACGGATTGAGTAGTAATTGATGCTGGTGGTTATTTCATACCCGTTTAAAAACAGCAGGAACTTGTTGAGCAGCAATTGTCGCCAGTGATCAGGATCCTGCTTGATCTCTGTCCAGGTCCGCTTAAACCAGTAGCGGCTGGATTCACGGTACGAGACCGGACGTCCCAGGCGTTTTTCCGCCACCTGCCGGAAGTCATTGACAATGGTGTGCGCGGACAGCCCCAGGTTGCCGAAGGGGATTAAAAAGCCCGTGGATTGGCGCGAGTTGCCCAAATAAAAATTCAAGCCGCCCGTAGCCACGGTGATAATCGGCTCCCGCAGCACGATCATGTTGCGCACGGCAATGGGAAGCAGCATGGCCCCCACACCCAGAGCCAGGGCCAGGAGCGGCATGGCCTTGGTCCGGAGATCACGGCGCGACGGGGCCCATTGCATCCAGACCCATGCGCCTAGCACGAAGAGCATAAGGCCGATGTTGGGCCGGGTAATAATAGATAAGCCCAGGAGCACGCCGGGGACCAGCCAGGAGGTCCAACGGGCACGGTCAGCCGCCCAGTAGGCGCTCAGCAGTATCAGGAGGTTAAGCGTGTGGATGAGCGCTACGCTGAGCAGCGTGCCCTCGTGAAAAAAGGCCACGCCGTACACTGCGCCGCCCAGGCCGGCTAAAAATCCGGTCCAACGGGAGAAAACCCTTCGTCCCAGCAGGAAAATCAGGCCGCAGCTGATGGTCCCCATGAGAAACTGAATCGCGCTGGCTACCAGGGTCTTGGGGCCGGCAATTGCGTAAATTAAGCCTAAAAAATAAGCGTAAAACGGGCTTTGGGTAAATACCTCCGTCCCCAGGAGCCTGCCTTGCGCGATTTCCGCGGCCCAATTATGAAAATTGAAGGAATCGATGATGGGATTGGTAAAATAGAGCTGATCCCTGACTACCAGGAAATATACGATCCGGACGGCCAGGGCAATGAAAAGGATGATTCCCAGGAGCAGCCAGTCTGTGCGAAGCAAGCGGCCCGGATTTTTCGCCACCCAGGGGCTTGATTGCATCAAGTCACCATTCCGTGGTCATGGAAAACAGGGCGCCGCCCGGAAGCCAGGTGACGGCCCAGTCAGGGGAATCCGGTTTTTCGACCAAATAACTCTCATCCCCGCTCACGTAAATCTGCCTTTCCAGGTGCGAGGTCAGCACAGCGGCCAGGGACCAGGCCACGAACAAGCCGCCGGCTTCCCACCAGTCGCCGTTTATTGCCTGCCCTACACCCGGAACCAGGGAGGCGGCCCCGGTCCACATGGCCTCCGTGCGGTCCCAATGCTCGCGATAACTGCTGTTCGTCGCGTGGAGCATGGCATAGGTCATGATCCCGTTGCGGAGCGCCATTGAGCCGTAGTACAGGGGCTGCAAATGTTCACCGGCCGGGATGCGCTTGCGCGTGTATTCCAACTGGCGGATGGTCCCCCAGGAGATGGATGAGGCAAAGAGCAGCAAACTGCCCTGCAGGTAGTCCTGGTTGATCATTTGCCCGACGCCGGGGACCACGGATGAAGCGCCTATCCAGAAAGATTCGCTGTCCGGACGGCCGAGCTCAACCGCCGTGATCAGCGCTTCCAGGGGTGCGTAACGCTTCAGGAGAAAAACCGTGCCTTCATGGAGCTGGCGCATGTTCTGCAAATGGGTTTGCGCGTAAAAATTAGCGCTTGGGTTAGGGAATGTTTTATACATTTCGGTATAATTAGGGTTTTGATCCGCAGCAACTCCTGTGGAGGCTATAAATAGGATTAACCCCATGCCCAGGGACAGGATCAATGGTTTCGCAAGATTAAACAATGTCGCTTCCCCCTTTAAAAATAAGAGTATGTCGCATACTCCGGCGTGAAAATCCTTATTTATTAATCAGCGTCACAAGGTATGGATTCCCGTTTATTTCGTCCTTAATCGTTGTGGCTGGCCCGTGACCAGGGTATACTGTAGTCTCTTTTGGCAGTTTTAGTAGTTGAGATTGTATGCTATTTAGTATAAGACGACTGTCACCACTCGGTATGTCGGTCCGGCCAATGGATCCGGAAAACAAGGTGTCCCCGGAAAAAACCATACCCGCCCCAGCCAGGCTTATCGAGCCTGGTGAATGTCCGGGTGTTTCCAAAACCTCGAAAACACTATTTCCCACCTTCAGGCGGCTTTGGCTGTTCAGCACTTGGTCCGGGGCCGGAGAGGTAACCGGTATTCCAAAGCTCTGGGAAAGATTCGCAGCCGGGTTTTCCAGCAGGTGCGCATCCGCGGCATGGATCATGATAGGCGCCTGGGTGGCCATTTTGATTTCCCGGTTGGCGCCCATATGGTCCGCGTGCCCGTGGGTGTTGACGATCGCCAGTACGCGCAGATCATGCTCGCGAACATAGTCCAGGATGTCCCCGGCCTGCGCGCCCGGATCGACGATCAGGGCTTCCCGGCTGTCCGAATCCCACACCACATAGCAATTCGTGCTGAGCCAGCCCACGGTCAGACAGTCCACCTGCAACGGAGGGTTTGACATCCTACTTAAACGCTTGAATGGCGGCCTCGGCGGACTCGTAGGCCGTTAAAACGTTGAAAAATTCGAGCATTTTAAACACTTCCTCCACTTCCGGCATCATGCCGGCCAGCTTCAGATCCCCGCCCTTTTCCCGCACCGAACGTACTTCTCCCATGAAAATACCCCAGCCGGCGCTGCTGATGTACTCGGTTTTCTCCAGGTTAAACACGATTTTGCTTTTGTCCCCGCCGATAACTTCCTCCAGGATTTTGGAGACGTTGCGAGAGGTGTCGGAATCGATGAAGCCCTCCACCCGCAGGACGGCGATGTCCTGCTTGGGGCCAACTATGTCCACATTGACTTGCAATTTTCTCATGACCGCCTCCGCGAATAATGGCACTACTGTAAATGAATTTATCAGCACCGTCAAGTGCACATTTAGTTGGGCCACCGTTTTCCCGGTCGACCGGTGCCGGCTTAAGGCTGTTGGCGGCTTTGCCAGGAACGGACCTCCGGATTTTATGGTTGGAAAAACGGATAATTGGCATAGTCGCAAGAGTTTACCATAGATGAACAGGGCTGGGATAATGAAAAAATGAGGGGCAGGGCCCGCGTGCGGCTGCGCGGCAATATTATTTGAGCAGCTCCCGCACGCCGGGAAAAGGCGAGAGCATGCGATCCAGCACGCCCAGGGATTTGGCGATCACCAATCCGTAGTTGGAGATGGGAACGCCGGCTTCCGTGGCCCTCAGGATCCGGGTAAGCACTTCCCTGCGGTTTGTCATGCAGGCCCCGCACTGGATGATGAGTTGATAAGAACTCAGGTCTTCGGGAAAGTCGTGGCCGCCGCGATGCTCGAACAAAAGTCCGCCGCCCACGTACTGCTCCAGCCAGCGCGGGATCTTGACCCGCCCGATGTCATCCCCGATGGGATGATGGGTGCAGGATTCGAGCACCATGACGCGGTCCCCCGGCACCAGTTGGTCTATGGCCGCGGTGCCGCGCACGAATGACTCCAGGTCGCCCTTCCAGCGCGCGAACAGGACCGAGAATCCGGTCAGGGGAACGGAGGGAGGCACGTCCGCGCTGACTTTAAGGATGGCTTGCGAATCGGTCACCACCAGGCTGGGCGTCGTTCGCAGGTCGCGCAACAGGTCCGCCAGTTCCCGTTCCTTCACCACCAGGGCCTTGGCATCCGCGTCCAGGACCTCGCGAATGGCCTGCACTTGCGGCAAAATCAGCCTGCCCTTGGGCGCTTCCAGGTCAATGGGCACTACCAGTACGACGTTTTCACCCGGACCGATTAAATCAGATAAAAGCGGCGGATTATTCAAAAAATCAGCCGGGGCCGCGCGCACAATGGCCTGCCGCAGCGCGTCCTGGCCTGTTCCTGCGCGGGCGGAAACCCGCACGGCTTCGGCCGTATGTTGCCGGGCCGCGGCCAGCGCTTGGGTGCTCGCCGCGGCAATGTCTTGCTTGTTGAAAATGGCGATGAACGGAATCTTGCGCCGTGCAAAATCACGGGCCAGGTTGTCCTCGTAGTCTTCCCAGGCGGTCTCGGTCACGATAAAGGCCAGGTCCACACGGTCCAGGGTGGCCGTGGTTTTTGCCATGCGCTTTTGTCCGAGCTCTCCCGTGTCATCCAGGCCCGCGGTATCGAGAAAGAGCACCGGTCCCAGCGGCTTAAGTTCGATCGGTTTGCTCACCACGTCCGTGGTAGTGCCGGGTATGGATGAAACAATAGCCGCCTCCTGTTGGGTCAGTGCGTTCAGGAGCGAAGACTTCCCGACATTGCGTCTTCCGAAGATCCCTATTTGCAAGCGTAAACCCCTGGGCGTGTCCTGCATGGCGTGCTCTCCCTTGCGCGGGGACGGTTCCAATGACTGTCCCAACGAGTATAACGGTTGTTTTTTGATCAAAAAAGCCATATTACAAAATTGCAATGATAATAATATCATTTAAATATAAAAGCAAGAGGGCTTCAATACATAATTGTAATATATATTAAATTTAATACAAATAATCACATAAACCGGCCGTTTCCGGCTGGATTTTAATACGTCCGATGGTCCTTGCGAGACTGCCAAAGCCTGAAAATATCCAGGACTTGGCGCCGCAGAACGCCGCCGCGGAGTGAGATCTTCAATCTTCCCGCGCGTTTCAGATGCGCGTTGGAGATGGGCAGCTCCCTGAATCCGAAATTGTCGGCGTCCGGGATCCTCGCGCCGTATACAATTCTAGAAATTCCCGCCCAATGCGCAGCCGCGAAACACATGGGACACGGTTCACACGTGGAATACAGTGTCGCGCCGAACAGATGCACGTCTTTCATTTTTTGGCACGCCAAGCGGATGGCAAGCACTTCGGCGTGTGCCGTAATATCCTTATTTATCAACACTTTATTGTGACTTTCCGCGATCACTTTATCTCTTTGGACCACGCAGGCCGCGAAGGGCGTTTGACCTTTCAGGACTCCCTTTTGGGCCAGGTTGATCGCCCGGCGCATAAATTTTTCATCCCTCGTCATGGCAATTTCTTTTACGTGCGCGCTCGACATGTGACAAACCTCCCGCGGACTCTCATGAATGCTTTTCTCCCGGCCGGTCGGCGTCCTTTTTCTTTTTTTCAGGAGCCTTGAACCCCAAGGCGTTCACCGCCTGGGGCGTAAGGAGCCCGCGGACCTCTTCCGGAGGCAGGCCGGCCACATCGCGGGCCGCTTCCTCGAGGGTCTTCCCTTCCGTTTTCATCTTCCGGGCGACTTTGGTCGCTTGATGGTAGCCGATCTTTGGAACCAAGACCGTCACGAGCGCCCGGCTCACGAACAGGTTGCTCAGGCACTTCTCCTCGTTGGCCTCGATGTCAGCCAGGCATCGTTCCGCGGCAATCCGGTTGGTCGAGATCATAAGCTCCAAAGACTCGATCAGGTTCATGGACACCAGCGGCAGGAAAGCATTGATCTCCAACTGTCCGGATCCGACTGCCCAGGAAATTGCCTGGTCATGTCCCGCGACTTGCATAGCCACCTGGGCCATCATTTCCGGAATCACGGGATTGGTTTTGTGCGGCATGATGGATGACCCGGCCTGCCGGGCGGGCAGGACCAGCTCGCCCACGCCGGCATCCGGGCCCATGCTGAGCAGCCTCAAATCCCCGCTTATTTTCATGAGATTCATGGCGTGCGTTTTCAGCATTCCCGAGACTTCCAGCAGGGCGTCCTGATTTTGGGTTGCCTCCACCATGTTTTCCGCCCTGGCCAGGGGAAGGCCGGTAATGCCCTTAATTTCTTCATTTACCTTAAATATGTAGTCTCTGGGAGCGCCCAAACCGGTCCCAATGGCTGTTCCTCCGAGATTTATGACCCTGATACGTTCTCTGCACTTAAAAATGCGCCATCTATCCCTGGCCAAGGCCTCTGCCCAGGCGCCAAATGTCCTTCCCAGTGTCATGGGCACGGCATCCATGAGCTCTGTCCGGCCTATTTTGACAATACTAGAAAATTCTCGCTCTTTCTTCTGAAATTCCTCCTGAAATTTTGTAATTTCAGTTTCCAATTGATTTAATAATTGATATACCGAAATGCGTAACACAGTCGGAAAAGTGTCATTTGTTGATTGATGCATGTTTACATCTGTAATAGGATCGCAATGCTCATATTCCCCTTGTTTTTTGCCCATTATCAGGAGCGCTCTATTAGCTAATACTTCGTTGACATTCATGTGAGTGCTTGTTCCTGCTCCGCCCTGGTACGGATCAACCACAATTGAGTCGTCAAGATGCCCTTTAATCATTTCCAAGCAAGAAGTTTGAATTGCATTTCCTTTACTTTCGTTAAGGTAACCTGTTTTTTGATTTGCCCTGGTGGCAGCCAATTTTACCATTCCATACGCATGAATAAAGGATTTTGAGACTTTTCTCCTGGAAATGTTAAAATTTTCAATCGCCCGCTGGGTATGAATGCCCCAAAGCGCGCTCTCTGGAACACTCATCTCCCCTATGAAATCATTTTCTACTCTGTACTTGGGCATGTGCATTTCCTCAACGAGAGTTAGGTTAGAATTTACTTTAAGTTAATATTTTGCATATTAACGTTAATTTTTGAATATGAATGATAAATATAATAATACCAATATTTTTAAACAATGCTCCGTATGGAGTAACAAGTTAATTCAAATTAGAACTTATTACCTTTTTTCTGCTTCCAGGACCACTTCCTATCTCCCTGCCAATGCTTCTAATTCTTTTTTTAATGCAGGAGTGACAAACGTCCGCTGTTTCGCTGATACACGCTTTTCCAGGGTATATATCGTATAGTACACGGTACACTTTAGGTGTTACATTTGGCATTACAACATTTGCCCCATGAGATAAGGCTTTTTCCCTGCCGAATTTCGTGTTAATAGATGCCAGTGCAGTGGTGGCAGGTATGTTTGCTTCCGGGCATGCTATCCTGGACAGGGCAATGACCTTGTTTACCATGGTCTCAGTGCCTGAAACCTGCTCTTTTTTTGAGGTTACTCTACTAAGAGTATCACTTAAAGGTGTGTCTTTATGTGGAATGAATGGTCCAATGCCAATCATGTCCAGATCCATGTCCTTAAACCACTGAATATCCTTGGCAACCATCTCATAGGTCTGTCCAGGTATGCCCACCATGATACCAGACCCCACCTCATACCCCAATTGACTCAGACGGTCTAGCGTGTCCATTCTGGACCCATATGGCCTTCCAGGGTGAATACTGTCCAGGAGTGCCTGGTCAGTGGTCTCTATACGCAGGAGGTAACGGTCAGCACCCGCCTGCTTCCACCTTCTGAGTACTTCCAGAGGTCTCTCACCAAGTGAAAGGGTGACTGCGAGGTATGTGTTGCCCTTGATCCAGGTTACCAGGTCTTCTATACTACTCGGTATAATCCCCGGATCTTCACCCGCTTGCAGGACAACCGTCCCATATCCGAAATCGACCAGTTGGTGGATGCATTGCTCAATTTCAGGCCGGGTCATGCGATAGCGCTCAAGGTCTTTTCTTCCGACGTGGATGCCACAGTACTGGCACTCCCGGGAGCAATGATTCGAGATTTCGAGCAATCCGCGCAAATGCACGGCATTGCCGACCGAGTGCGCGCGCACATGATCCGCTTGCCGCCACAGTTTTTCCAGTTGCGCGGAGTTTTTTTCGCGCAACCAGGTTTCAAGCTCAAAAAGGTCCATGGTATTTTTCACGCTTTAGTCTCTTACTTTCCTACTGTGAAATGATTACTGGAAAGACCCGCATTCCCTGCTCCTGCTTGCATAAGCAACACGCGACTCCAAGTCATCCGTCCGGCAGAGTCGCGATTATTTTTTCTCGCGGTGCATATTGTAATTCTTTTTCGCGAACCTGTCCATATTGTTCTCTGAGCCGTACGCGCGTAGTGGTATTGACCAAGCTGAATCTTTTTCCGCATTTCCCCATTCCGGTGCCAATCGTCATGGAAGCCATACACCAGGTGAACGCCGTATCTCCGTCTTCCCTGTCTCCGCGCTGGAGTCCAATGGACTTGGTGACTATAGCAACTGGCGCGCAGCGTGGTCTGAGACCACGGGAACCGGGACAGGGTCCAGATCGAAGGGCGCGTTCAAGTATTAGGATTCCGGCCCCAAAGTGTACCGACACGCCAGGTTTTATGGTCTCGCTAATCATGTCATAAATATACTGAAGTGTATAATTAATGATATTTTGGGGTCTTGGAGTCATATTGAAAGCTTCTCCGCTTTGTCCCCACTCTTTTTCAGGATAGACCTCATCGCCCTCACTGCAATTCATCTTTCACGAAATGAGGACTTTCACATTCTCCCCAACTAACTTTCCGAAGACATGTATCCTGGACTACCACGTGATTTAGGCACTTGCTAAAACCGTAATAATATTTTTTTTAACTAAAAGACCAAAAATACCCATATCCATTTATAAATTGCGCAAATTGTGGTCATCGCTTTTCGATTAATAATGAGTTACCCTTTGCTAGACAACAAACTTTCATGCATAAATTCACCCAATACAAAGAAATATTTTCGATTACCCCACAGAGAGTAACAGATGATTTAACACGGGGACGTCGTTAAAATAACAAGTTAACTCCTCTTTCCC
>JAUXBQ010000016.1 GCA_030619365.1 candidate division FCPU426 bacterium
AAGAGCTATGCGAAAGAAGCGTTGGAGAGGGCCTTGGCATGAGCTGGTCTTATGCGTTTAATGAGAAAATCCGCCTGCATGTAGAAGGGCGCATCACGCCGCAGGCCGCCCAACGGCAGGAGCGGACCAGCCGGGAGATTCTGCGACGGCTCGAGCAGCAGCCGGGCGTTATCCTGGCGGATGAAGTGGGCATGGGCAAGACATTCGTGGCCTTGTCCGTGGCGCTCTCCATTGTCCTGACTCCGGGCGAACAAAGGCCGGTGGTGGTCATGATTCCCTCCACTTTGAAGGATAAATGGCCCAAGGATATCCGGGTTTTTCTCGAGGCCTGCCTGCCGGAAACAGAGAGGGGGGAAATCCGGTTTCAACTGGTGGAAAGACCGGTGGCCTTCTTTAAGCTGCTGGACGATCCGCCGGAGCGGCGCAAGCAGGTTATTTTCCTGACGCACGGCGCGCTCAGCCGGGGCATTCGGGACGGATGGATGAAAGCGGCCTTGATCTATCGGGCGCTTTATCACAAACAGGATAACAAGTTGAGAGAAGCAGTGATCCGCTGCCTGGGCAGCCTGGTGGAAATGAAATGGGTCAAGCCGGACACTTGGCGAAAATTGATGAGCACACCGCTGGCAGACTGGCTTAAAGTATTGCGCAGGGAAGGCATTGATCCGGAAGGAGACAACGATCCAGATACGGACGATGACCCGGTTCCAGGTAGTCTGATTGAGCCTTTGATGAATATGAGAGTGGATAACATCTATCAGGCTTTGTGTAATATCCCCCGGAATAATTCGAAGAACTATAGCAAGTTTGTGCTCGAAGCGCGCCGGGAGATCACCGGGGAGTTAAAGGAGTTATGGAAGAAGCTCATGGGTTCCATGCGCGCCAAGCTTCCGTTACTGATCCTGGATGAGGCGCATCACCTGAAGAATGCCCGGACCAAGTTCGCCGGCTTATTCCAGACGGAAGAAGCGGCGGAGGATATAAAGGAAATCACTGGTGGCCCGCTATGCGGTTTGTTCGAGCGCATGCTTTTCCTGACCGCCACGCCCTTCCAGCTCGGTCATCACGAACTTTGCTCCGTTCTGGATCGTTTTGAGGCTATATCCTGGAAAGGAGACCAAGCGCCGGCGGCGGGCCGCTACGCCTACCAAACTCAAATCCGCGAACTTCGCGGCTTTCTCGACAGCGCCCAGGACGCCTCGCTCCGCTTGGACAGACAATGGGGGAGACTAAAGCCCGAAGACCTGACCCTCGCAGGTAAACCATGTCAGGACTTGGAAACATGGTGGACACAGGCGCAGGCATCCGGAGTCGCGAAGACCGAACGAGTTGCGGAAGTGATCCGCAGGTATGAAGAGGTCCGCCGTAAAATGCGCCAGGCCGAAACTGCTTTGCAGCCATGGGTGATAAGGCACCTGAAGGAGCACGATTGCCCGACACTGGATAATGGCTGCCCCAGGCGCCTGCGCTTGACCGGGCGCGCCATTTTGGAGGAACATACGGGCGATGGCACCCAGGGGTTGGAGATCGCGCGCGAAGCTATACTGCCATTCCTTTTGGCCGCGCGGACAGCATCTTTACTGCCCCAACATCGGGCTGTTTTCGCCGAAGGCCTGGCTTCGAGTTACGAAGCATATATCCAGACCAAGAAGAACCGGCAAGCACACGAGAGCACCGACGTGGACGATGAAACCGTCGGCGAAATCGTGCTAAGTCCCGAGGTTCAATGGTATTTGGACAAGATCGAGGAAGTATTAAACTCGGACTCACGGGTCCGGGGGAATTTTCATCCCAAAATAGACGCCACTGTGAAACGGGTGCTGGATCTTTGGAAAAAAGGCGAAAAAGTGGTGGTGTTTTGCCATTACATCGCCACCGGCAAAGCCCTGCGCCGGCATATTTCCCAGGCGGTGAAAAAGGAAATTCTGACTTTAGCCGCCGCTAAACTCGAGTGCGGCGAGGCGGAGGCCGGGGCTGTCCTGAATCAGATCGGAGAAAAACTTTTCGACTCGGATTCACCCGTACGCGCGCAAGTGGACCATGAAATCGGCGCCATGCTTGGGCCCTACGCCGAGCTGGCGCCCTATCACCCCCAAATCTTGAAAGCCGTCAGGAGATATCTCCGTACCCCATCCTTCCTGGCCCGCTTTTTCCAATATAAGGATAAAAGTTTATCACCGGAAGCCGTGGTATCGGCCTTTGAAACTCAGGACGCCTCCGGCCTGTCCTTGCGAAAGACCATCAGTCAATTTTTAGACTTCCTCAAACGCTGCTCTCAGGCCGAAAGAGATATCTTCATTTCTGCGATGGAAAGCTTGCAAACCGGCGCGATACGGGCGCGGGACCACAGAGGCCTGTTCGAGGAGGATGAACTCCAGGGCGAAAATGCGGACTTGATTCAGCCCAATGTCCGTCTGGTCAACGGCACTGTGCGCCCGCAAACTCGGCAAAAATTAATTCTGACCTTTAACACTCCTTTCTACCCGGAAATCCTAATTACCAGCAGCGTCATGGCCGAGGGTATTGACCTGCATTTGAACTGCCGCTATGTCATCCACCACGATCTCTGCTGGAACCCGAGCACGTTGGAGCAGAGAACCGGCAGAGTGGACCGGATCGGGAGTAAAAGCGAGATCACCCGGAAGCCGATCCACATTTATCTGCCCTACATCTCCCAGACACAGGACGAGAAGATGTACCGGGTCGTCATGGACCGGGAGAGGTGGTTTAAAGTGGTCATGGGGGAAAAGTTCCAGGTGGACGAGTTCACGACGGAAAAGCTGGCCGCCAGAATTCCGTTGCCGAAAAAAGCGGCTGATGAACTGGCGTTTAAGCTGGAAGTAATAGGAGACGGCGCTAAATGACGAAGCCGCTAAGCAGGGAACGGTCCCCCGACCGGAAGGAACATTGAAAACGGGATTTCCTTCGGTTGCGACCGTTCCCTGCTGTTTCTACAGCCCATGGGTGACCGTTTGGCAGTGGGGAAATATTTTCCGCATGAAAAACATCACATTTCTGTCTAATCCTTGTAGGGAACAGTCGTGACTGTTCCCTACAAGGAGGACACAAAATGCGCGGGAGAAAAAATACCCGCCTGACGGGCTATGATTATTCTTCGGACGGCGCCTATTTCGTCACATTATGTGTGAAAAACCGGGAATGTCTATTCGGAGAAATCGAAGGGACGGGTATTAAACCGGACCGGATGAAATTGAATCAATATGGACGGATTGCCTTTGACTGTTGGCAAAAATTGCCGCAACATTGTTCTAATTGCCGATTGGATGAATTTATCATTATGCCAAATCATGTACACGGCGTTATATTCGTTATGGAATTCGCAAACGCAGATAATCGGCCTGTAGGGAACAGGCATGCCTGTTCCCTACGAATTGGACGTAATCACCAACAATTGCCGGTTATTGTCGGAGCCTATAAATCCGCGGTTTCGAAAAGGATACGTCGCGCCGGCGGGTTTGAATTTCAGTGGCAAAAATCTTATTACGACCGCATCATCCGCCATGACGAGGAATTAAACCGGATTCGCGAATATGTCGCTGGCAATCCTCAGGGGTGGGAAAGGGACCGGGAAAACCCGGCCTATGGTCGTGGTGGTTCGGGACAATAAATTACGGCCTGGCTTCCAACTCTTCGACCAATTTCCCGGCTTCCGGCCACTGGGGCAGAGCCTTTCGGGCGCGGCGGGCCCAGCGCAGCGCCTCTCCCCGGCGCGCGGGTGTTTCTTTCAGCGTCTCGGCCAGCAGATAACACACGCGCCCATAGAGCGCCCCGGTCTGGCGCACGGAACGCAGGGCGGCCCGGAAGTAATGCTCCGCGGTTTCCAAACGCTGGTCCTGCTTGGCCATGAGGCCCAAATTGAAGAGCGCGCCGGCGTGGCGCGGCGCTTTTTTCAAAACCTCCTCAAAGGCCCGGCGGGCCGCGGCCATCTGGCCGGCCCGTAAGGACAATTCGCCGGCGAAAAACGGAGGGAGAAACGCGTGCGGCGAGATTTCCGCGGCCCGGCGCGCCTCCTGCAAGGCCGCTTCGGGCCGGGAGGGATTAAAGTACGGGGATTTTTTAGGCTCCAGGGCCTGATATTGGAAGGGCGCGATCACCGACCGATTGGCGGCCCCGCGCCGGGCGTAGATCAGGCAGTCGTCGTCCCAGTAAATCAGGGCCCACTCACCGGATTTCCAGAGCGCCTGGTAAAGCTTGATGTCGTTCTTCGGCGAGATCAGCAGACCCTGGATATTATATTGCTTTAACAAGTGGTCGCACCATTGCGCGTCTCCCCAGATCATCTTCCGGTAATCCGCGTAAAGTTTTTCTCCAAACAGAGGGAAGCGGCCGTCGATAAACACCTGCACCCGGCCCTCGGTCATCCAGCCGACGTAACCGCCCCAAATATCATGGGTGAGCAGACGCCCGTTGATAGGATGGGATTGCAGCCAGGCCAAGCCGTGTTTGGGATACATGTGCGGGATCTCGCCCAGTTTAAATCCGAAGCCCGAGCCCGCGACCCAGACGGTTAGCGACAACAAAAACGTGCAGCCGCTGAGCAACCCCCATTGCCTAAGGCGCGGGGAGAGCTGCAACCGGGGCCATAATTTTAGCCAGACATAGCGCAGATGCTCGGCCAGCGGGGGCAGCGCGGCAATCAGAAACAACGGCATGTTGCGGTAGGATTTAAGGGCCAGGTAGGAAAAAGCCACCAGGGGAAGCAGGTCCACCAGGCGGGCTTTGCGCCAGGCCACGAGCTGGGATAGCCAGGTCAGGGCCAGCAGGAAAAAAAACAGCGGCTCCCGGGCCAGTTGGGGTGGCGCCCATTCAGTCAGATATTTCATAAAATCCTGGGAAGCCGTGGTTTCCAGCACAAACGTATACAGGGAAAACCCCATCGGATTGACGGCGCCGGCCAGGAAAGCGGCCAGCGCGATCCAGCCCAGGTGAAGCAGGCGCGCCCGGTAATGGCGGTCCTGGGTCCTCCAGTAGGTCAGAGCGTCGTCCAGCATCTGCGCGCCTAAAAAACCGAAAACGACCACAAAGCCCGGATGCAGGTTCGCCCAGGGCACGACCAGGGCCGGCAGGAGCCATAGTTTTTTCCAGGCCCGGTTAATCTTCGGCCCGGCCCGGCGGAAATCATCCAGCCATAGCATGATCAGGGGCAGCAAGAGATACGTCACCACGTAAGGACGCTCAGGCATAATGCGCGTTTGCGGCGCGAGCATGGCCGCGGCCAGGAGCAGGCCGACCAGGCCCAGGTTGGACCAGCGCCGGTAGACCAGAATCCCGAGCAGGAACAGCGCAACGGTCATGGCCAGGGACTTCAACACCGTGAGCAAGCCGTAGCCGCCGAGTTCATACGCCAGATAAATGCCGACCCGGAACAGCACCTCGACCTTTTCAATGCTTTTATCGGGGACCGTGTAGGCAAAAGGTTCCAGATCCGCCTGGAAGTGATTGTCCACCCAGTGCCGGCCGTCGCGAAGGTGAATGAATACGTCCGGGTCTCCCAGGGGCTGCAGGAGCAGGCCGAAAGCCAGCACGGCCATGAGCAGGACAAATGCGCGCGTCAGCCGTTGGGTAGCGATTGGTCCGGTGGGGGCCGGGGAAGGCTTCATGGTTGCGACTCCAGGGTTTGGATGAGCTGGCGGGCGGCCGGCTAGCCGGGGTGGTGCGCCAGGGCAAAGCGGGCGCCCGCTTCCTCGCGTCAAGGTGCGCCCATTATACTGAATCGCGCGGGCGGAGAGTAGGCCAAAGTCGGAAAAGTGGGGAAAAAATCTCCCCAGCCGCGGGGAATCATGTTATAAATAGTTGATTTTCAATCTTTTTCACGCGACAGCACGCTAAATTAAGGAGTGAACCATGCGCATTCTCGTCGCTGGCGGTGCCGGATTTATCGGTTCTCATTTGTGCGACCGCCTCTTGAAAATGAACCATCAGGTCACCTGCCTGGATAACCTGAAGACCGGACGCCTGGCCAACCTGAAGGAAGCGCGCGAGTCCAAACGCTTTCGGTTTCTGCGCAAGGATGTGCGCCAACCGGTATCGCTGGCCGTGGATTATGTTTTTAATCTGGCCTCCTACGCCTCGCCGCCGGCTTACCAGAAATGGTCGCTGGAGACCCTGATGACCAACGCCCTGGGCGGCTATCAGTTGCTGGAACTGGCGCGGCGGCAGGGCGCCAAGTACCTTTTTGCCAGCACCTCGGAAATTTACGGCGATCCGCTGCACCATCCCCAGAAAGAAACCGATTGGGGAAACGTGAACCCGGTCGGGCCCCGCGCCTGCTATGACGAAGCCAAACGTTTCGGCGAGGCCCTGACCACGGAATACCACCGCAAGCACCGCCTCAACGTCCGGATCGCGCGCATTTTCAATACCTACGGCCCCCGCCTGCAAAAAGACGACGGCCGGGTGCTGACCAATTTTATTACCCAGGCGCAGCGGGGCAGGGCCCTGACGATCTACGGGCACGGACGACAAACCCGTAGCTTCTGCTATGTCTCCGACCTGGTGGAAGGATTGCTCCGGGCCGCGTTTTATCCGAGAACCAACGGCGAGATATTCAACCTGGGCAATACCAATGAATTCACCATCCAGGACGTGGCCGAACTGGTGGCCGAACTCACGGGGAAGCCGCTGAAAACCGAGTCCCGGCCCATGCCCGTGGACGATCCCCGGCGACGGCGGCCGGATATCAGCAAAGCCCACCGCATTTTGCGGTGGGCGCCGAAAGTGCCGCTGCGCGAGGGATTGATCCGCACGCTGGAAGGGCTGAAATAAAGCAAAAAGTGAAGGGGGACGCTGACGCTTGCGTTTCAATACGAACTGCCGCTTCTGGCGGGGGGATAAACCCTGCCCGGAAAACCGGCCCTGTGAGGGTTGCCAGGCTTTTCAGCCCTTGGGCCCCCGGATACTTCTGATCAAACTCGGCGCGCGGGGCGATGTGTTGCGGACCACGCCCCTGGTGGCCGGGTTGAGAAAAAAATACCCCGACGCACATATTACCTGGCTAACCTCGCCGGAAGCCGCTACCCTGCTGCACGGCCTGCCCGGCCTGGATGGCCTGCGGGTCTGGAATAGTCACAGCCTGGTGGAACTACAGGCGCGCCAATTCGAGCAGGTGATTTGCCTGGATAAAGAACCCTGGGCCACGGGCCTGGCTGAACTGGTTTCCGCCCCGCGCAAAACCGGCTGGGGCCTGGCGCCCGACGGCACGGGCACAACGCGGGCTCTGAATCCGGAGGCCGAGTATTCGCTGGCCCTGGGCGTGGATGATGACTTGAAATTCCGCCAAAACCAGAAAACCTACCCCGAAATCATTTTTGAGGCCATAGGCCTGAAGTATGCCGGCGAGCCCTTCCAGTTCATTTTGCACGAGGGGGATCGTGAGGCTGCTCGGAAATTTTTTCAGGCGCACGGAGTGTCGGCGGATCAGCCCATCCTGGGTTTGTTTACCGGCTGCGGCCCGGCTTTTGAGCGCAAGCGCTGGACCGAGGAAGGCTTCGCGCGCCTGGCCCGGCGGGCGCAAAAGGAACTGGGCGCGCGGGTGCTGCTGCTCGGGGGCGCGCCGGAGCAAGTCATTAACGATCGCATTCAGGCCTTGGCCGGCGTCAAGCTGCTGGATACGCGGGGCGAGCATACGCTCCGGGAATTCGGTGGATTTTTGGAATCCTGCCGGGCCGTGGTTACCGGGGACACGCTGGCCCTGCACATGGCCATAGCCCTGAAACGGCCGGTGGTCAGCCTGTTCGGTCCCACCTGCAGCCAGGAGATCGAACTTTTCGGCCTGGGCGAAAAAATCACGACCAAGCTGGCTTGTTCCCCGTGTTACCGCCGTACCTGCGATTTGCATCCCAGTTGCATGGAAAGCATTTCCCTGGACGAAGTGTGGGAAGCGCTGCTCCGGGTCTGGGGCCCGCCGGCGTGAACCGGATTCGTGGGCGCCGGAAAGCCGTGAAGAAAACCGCCAAGGCCCCGGGAGGTTCCCGGCCGCTGGTTTTTGTCATGATCCCCACTTACAACGAGAAAAAGAACATCGTGCGCCTGATCACTGAAATCGAGGCCCTGGCCATCCCGCGTCTGCAACTGGTGGTCGTGGATGACGCGTCGCCGGACGGCACCGGGCAGGAACTGGACCGCCTGGCCCGGTCCCGCCCGCATCTGCACGTGGTGCACCGCCGGGAGGAGCGCGGCCGCGGAACGGCCGGGATCGCGGGGTTTAAATACGCGCTGAATAAAAAAGCGGATATGATCATAGAAATGGACGCTGATTTTTCCCATCACCCCCGTCACATCCCGGAGTTTATTCGAACGGCCCGCGACTGTGATATCGTGGTCGGGTCACGCTTCGTGCCCGGGGGCAAGGATCTCGAGCGGGGCTTCATCCGCCACACCATCACGCGGCTGGCGAATTTTTATATCCGCCGCGTGCTCAAAATCGTTGACGTGCATGACTGCACCTCCGGCTACCGCCTGTTTCGGCGGCGTGTCCTGGAGACCGTAAAAATGGACAACACGGTTTCCCTGGGCCCTTCCATTGTCCAGGAATTGCTGTACAAAGCCGTGCTCCTGGGTTTTGAGGTCCGGGAGATTCCCATCGTATTCGTGGACCGCAAGCAAGGCAAATCGACATTTTCCTGGCGCATCATGGTGCAAAGCTTCCTGATGACCGCCATACTCAAATTTCTATTTTCCAATCTGCGCCGGGTGGAGATTCATGATAAAAAACCGAAAAAATCCGGAGCCCGGCGGTCCTAATCCCTATCCCGCGGGTTTTGTCTACGGGTCGGGCGAAGCCCGCCCCAGGGCCTGGTCTCTCTCCGGGCTCAAAGTCTCCCGGGCCCTCAAGGCGCTCGCGGGCGTGGAGGGGCGGGTACTGGAATTAGGCTGCGGCGGCGGGCAGTACCTGCGAGCCTTGCAGCGCCGGCGTCCGGATCTGCGCCTGTACGCCGTGGACAAGGACCCGGCCGCCATTCAGACGGTCAGCCGGATAGCGGGCCTGGAGTGCCGGCTGGCGGATGTGGCGGACCTGCCCTACCCGGACGGCCATTTTTCCGCGGTCCTGGGTTTTGATATTCTCGAGCATGTTGAGGATCCTGACCGCGTTTTGCGGGAATGCGCGCGGGTGCTGGCGACGGGCGGGCGTTTGCACCTGTATGTGCCGTGCGAAGGCAACCCGGGAACGGTGTACGTCCGCCGCGGACACGCGGTCAAGGCCAAGTGGGGCGGTCATTGCCAGCAATTCACCACGCCAGACTTGCTCACGCGGCTGGGCAGGGCGGGCTTTACCGTCCTCGCATTCCGGCCTGCCGACTATTGGCTGACCCAACAATTTGACTACACTTTTTTCAAGCGCTTGGACAGGTCCGAGCATCCCAAGGCTCTGTGGGCCGCGCAGTCCTTGCGCCCGGGCGGTGGCCTGGCCGGCTGGGCGCTGCGCCGGGCGCGGTGTCTCTTGTCCGCGCTCTCCTGGCTGGAGGGCAGCCTGCGCCGCGGCGAACGGGGCGCCATGGGCGTGCACGTGACGGCTGTTAAAAAGTAAGTTTTAGATGTCATTGCAATGACGAAAAATTTTAAACAGCTGGTGAATGCATGAGCCGTGTCGCTATCTTGAATCCGCCGGGAAGCCGGAACTACATCCGGGACTATTTCTGCTCGAAATTGTCCAAATCCCGGTACAAATCACCGCCCATTGTCATGCTCATGTTGTCCGGGATTTTGGCCGAAGAACACGAGGTCATGATACTGGACGCTATCGTGGAAGCCATTGCTCCCGAGCCCTGTGTGAAGCGCCTCCAGGCCTGGCGGCCCGACGTCGTGGTCACACTCGTGGGCGCGGCCTCCTGGGATGAGGATCGCGCTTTTCTCAAACAGCTCAAACACGGTCTGGACACGACCGTCATTGCAATCGGGGACGTGCTGCTGGAGGATACTGAGGCGCGGATGCGGGAGGCGCCGGAAATAGACGCGGCGCTTTTCAACTTTGTGACGCCCGCCATCCTGACGCTGATTTCCGGACGGAGCGGGCAGCCCATTCCGAATACCTGTTACCGTTTTGGCTCCCACGGGGAGATCATCAACGGGGGATTGCGGAAAAGTCCCATTGATTTTCGTGTGCCCCGGCCCCGGCACGAATGGTTCCCGCTTGCGCGCTACCGTTTTCCCTTCATGGTCGGGCATCCCCTGACCGCCATGCTGACGGACTACGGCTGCCCCTTCACGTGCTCTTTCTGCGTCATCCCGACACTGGGGTTCGGTCTGCGTCCTCTGGAGGACCTGAAAGATGAACTGCGGGCCCTGCACGAACTGAAAGTCAGGGAAATATTCTTCCTGGATCAAACCTTCGGCGTGCGGCAAGACCGTACCCTGGCGCTGTGTAAAATGCTGGAGGAATTTTCTCCCCGGTTTCACTGGTCCTGTTTTTCCCGGGCGGATGTTCTGAACGCCGAGCTGCTAAGCGCCATGGCCCGGGCCGGATGCCACACCATCATATTTGGCGTGGAGAGCGGGAGCGATGAAACCCTGGCGCACTACCATAAGAAAATGAACCTGAAACGGATTCGGGAAACGCTCGCAGCCTGCCGGGCCGCCGGTATCCGGGTGGCGGCCACGTTCATGCTTGGCCTGCCGGGCGAAACCGAGCGCCAAGCGCGCGCGACCATCCGGCTGGCCCTGGAGCTGCCTTTGGATTACGTGGCGTTCAATGTGGCCATTCCCCGGGCCGGAACCGAGCTCCGCGCCCAGTCCATTGCTTCAGGCCTGATTGACGCGGACGTAAAAACCATGGACCAGTCCGGTATCCAGGGCGCCATGAGCACGCGCGAAATGAGCGCGGCCAAGGTCCTGCAACTGCGCCGGGAAGCGATCCGGCGGTTTTACCTGCGGCCCGCGTACCTGCTTCGGCGTCTTTTGACGCTGCGCTCCTGGTGGGATCTGCGGGCGCAGGTGGTGGATGGGGTAGGGGTGCTGATGGACGGTTTGCGCTGGAAGTGATGGCGCTGGCAGGTTGATCCGGGATGTTATTTTTTCGAGCGATGCTCCAGCATAGGCCGGGTAGGATGAAATCCTACCCGGCCTGGTGGACAAAAGTTAACTCGTGCTGGTTTGCCGCATTTCGCTCGAAAAAATAACATCCCGAATCAATATTAAAAAAGTATTACTTCCGGCGCATAGAGAAGAGAAGGGGAAAGAAGTGGAAAAGAAGATATATGAAGCTTTGGCCAAGGCGGGGGACCGGTATTGGTGGAACCGGGGGCGGCAGTATCTGGTCGATTGTTTTATCCGGGCCTACGCTCCGTCCGCGCTTGGCCGGCAAAAGCAACTCAAGATTCTGGACATCGGCTGCGCCGCGGGCGGTACCCTGTTTTCCCTGGCGAAATGGGGGGACGTGTGGGGGCTGGACATTTCGGCGGAAGCCATTGCTTTGTGCCGCACGTGGGGGATTGCCCAGGACCGGTTGGTGCAAGGCGACGCGGAACAGATGACAGAGTTTGAGGACAAAACTTTTGATTTGGTGACCGCGGTGGAGATTCTGGAGCACTTGGAGCATCCGGAGCGGGCCTTGCGCGAGGCGTGGCGGATTCTCAAACCCGGCGGATTATTCATTATATCCGTGCCGGCGGATATGCGGTTATGGAGCGACCGCGACCGGCGCCTGGCGCACCGCACCCGCTACACGGTGCAGGAGCTGCGTGGGCATGTCCGGCAAGAAGGATTCATTGTGCTGAAAGCCTCGTGCGCCAACGCGTTTTATTATTGGCCTTACCGGTTCATGCTATGGACGCGGCGGCTCAAGGGCGAGCGGGTGCCGATCATTAAAACCGACACTTATACCCCCGGCGCCTGGCTCTCCGCCCTATTTACCACCATTCTGAGATTAGAGACGTGGCTTATACTTCTGGGCGGGCTGCCCTGGGGCGTTTCCGCGGTGTGCGCGGCGCGTAAACCAAATGCGTACCAAAATGACGATAGACCGCATTATTAAAAGGGTTGTCATTCCCGCGAAACAGGCTGTGTCATAAGTCATTTTTTTTGTTCGTCATACCGGTATGCTCTAAACCGGTATCCAGAAAAGCCTTTAAAATCAAAGTCTCTGGATGCCGGCTTTCGCCGGCAAGACGATCAAAAACGAACATTTTTGAATTATGACACAGCCTGTTTCGCGGGTATGACAAAACATTATTAATTTTTCTTGTGACACAGCCCCCGGAGAAGGGGTAGGAGATTGCCACGTCACCCCACAATGATTACAGCCTGGCTCCTCGCAATGATAAAACTATTTGTTTTTGCGAGCCAGGTAGGCGAAAGCGTCGAAATATTTTCTCCAAGACGCTTCGGTTGAGGCGTGTTGATTATCCCCAGCGAAATAATCAGCGAGGCACTTCCGCAGGCGCAGGATTTCTCTAATGCGGGTGAGGTGGCGCGGGTCTCCCGCTGTAAGATCCAGTAATTCCAGCGCCCGGGCGAAAGCACTTTGAACGCGGTCCTCATTGTTCTTTGCCTTCCAATTCAGAGCCCGGCTTACCTCACTGCCTGCATTCGCCATTTGCTCGGCAAATGACAACTGCTGCCAACGTCCCGCGGCCAGATTTTGATGTTGAAGGCTCATCCTGTGATTCCTTTGGGGTATATTTATCAGAGAATCTAATTTGGTTGTGTACTGATTTTCATGCCCGTTTCCACTCCAGTCGCGCTGCGCATTTTACCGTTCTTATAAATCCGTTCAACATGATCACCCGCTTCACTTCATTCAAGGTTAACGCAGGAAATGTATGGTTAAACCAATGGCTATCAGGATGGCAATTAAAACCAGCAGGACAATGCCTTTGGATTTGCCGGGGGTATAACCCAAGTGTTTGGCGAATTGGACCACTTCATCTTTTCGTTCTTTGCGCGCGTTTTTAGGCAGCCGGGGGGTGTGAGTGAAAAGTCGCCCTAAGTTTGCGTTTAATCGCATATGCACATTCACAGACCAACCCGCGGCTTCTAAAAGAACGCTCATATTCCTTTTGCGTATCTTGTTAAAACCGGCAATTATGCCGGGCAATAAAATTATGGTGGTCACGCCCAACAAGGTAATGAGCACATGCGTGGGTTTTACCTGGGAAAGAGCCTTGGTAATATAAGCCAGGGCCGAACCCAGAGCCGCAATAGCCACGCCCCCGGCGATTAAAAAGTTGCGCATTATGCCCGAGGTGTCAGTGGAAGAAAGACTTTTTTCGACCTTGGCTTGGGGGGATTGGGTGAATTTATCCAACTGTTTTTTTATATAATCCGCGAATTGCTGGAAAGGCGCTTTCACTGATTCCCAGGGACTGATGGGGTTAACCACAATATCGATTACTTTCGCATCCAGCTCCAGGCCGTCCGAAGTATAAAATATACCCCGCTTTCCAAGCCGCAATCCATTGGCATTTCCGGAAGTTACGGAAGCGATGATTTCATATTTAATATCGTTGTCCTGGCGGCCGGTAACTTCCAGATACAGTAAATAAATATAACTACGCTCGGCTATGCTTTTGTGGGCCGGCCGCTCCTTGACTTTCATGGTAAAGGTGATTTTTCTGCCATCGATTATCAAGGTCCCCATTTCAAAAAGAGAACGGCGTTTAGGATCGTAAATATTGGCGAAACTTACAAAGTTGTTGGCCAATTCCATTAACCATCTTTGATAGAGAATAAGCTTCTCCAAATCATGAATCTGGTTCAAATCACCCGCTACCTCTAAATCCTTGGCAATCAGTTGGTTTACCTGTTCTCTATAGGGTCCGGCCAGATAACCGCGGAGCACACTGGATTCGATTTTATCGACTTTAGTGACTGGCTGGTTTTGGCGCCAGGTTTGATGGGGGATAAATATGTCTTTTACCTTGCTCCATTCATTTTTGGTAAGCTGTTGGGCATGACCTCCCAGGGCGCGGTTGAGAACCTTGGTTTGAAGTTCAAGCAAACGATCGAGATATAAAGGATTGGCGTTTTTCTTCCAGTCCAAAATGCCTTCCGGGTTAGGCGGAGCCAAGGGCCCCTCGTTAAGCCGGGTTTCCAATGTCGCGCTGTTCGCGAAATCGATGGTTTCCAGTTCCTGCTGACTTAGTCGCATCTGAGCCTGTGTTCTTTCATCAAACTTTACCATTGAACACTGAATGAAAAACTGCTCAATCTTCTCTTGTAAACCGGAGAGTAACGCATAAGCCTGGGGCGTATCACTTCCCCACGGCAGTATATCCGTGCTATCTTCACCCTGTTTTTTTTCGCCTTTCGCTTCCCAGGCCAGGTAGGCTTCGGTTTCGCCCATAAAATCTTTGAGTTGTTTTTCGCCAATTCCCGGCTCGCCGCAAGCATCCAACGTGGAACCCACCGTCTCGATAATTGAAACAATAAATTTGTTTAAATTAGTATCCGAGGTTACCTGGGGCGTAATAATACCATCACCATTGTTCTCCGCCTTGGACATAATACTTTGCACATCCCGAACCTGGGCCAGACTAATTTCCGGGGCTTCGGGCGTATTGAGATTTTTTAAAATAAGCTTGGCCGTGGCCAGCAACTTTTGACCTTCGGAATGCCCGGTGTCAATAGCGCTGAGTTTTAAAACTTCGGTTCCCTGGGATAAACAACTGCGATCGGTGAGTAATTTAAACAACCAGGAGAGAGCGCCTTTAAACTCGCGCGGCCGGATGCGCCCGTTTTTGTCAGTGTCAATATAGGCGGTAAAGGCCGGATCGCAGTTGAGGCTATTCACCGGGAGGCTGGTAGCCGCCCAGTGCGCTTCATCCAAAGCAGGCACTTTCTCTAAATCTTGTTCAGACTGCATTTTAAGTTGGTAACTGCCGCCGTAATTTTTAAATCTCAATTTTGACATGAGGTGTTTTCCTTACATTTGTTTATTGTGTTGCTGGTGACACCATATATGCCTGGCACCTTGCCAGGGGCAAGGTGGCGATTGGCGAGAGAGTATTTTGCGCTCATTCAGGCCTGTTTTCGCTCCAGCCGCCCTACTCGCTTTTGCAGTTTAATGAATTCTCCTCGCTCAACTTTTTCATGAAGCAAGCCCTTTATTTCGGTTTGTCCTTCATGTAATAGTACAATCTGTTCTTTCATTATTTCCTGATTGTTTTCCAGTTTATCCAGACTTTTCTCCGTCTTTTCCTGGTTATACTGCGCGGCCTCGCCCAGCTTCTTGATGTTGGAGTTTACACTTTCAATTACAGTCTTGAATTCATTCAACGTAATCACCTTCTTCTCTTCCGCCATGTCCGTCCTCCTGAATGGGATGCGTTCAGAAGAGTTAGACCAAAAAAGCGGAAAATCCATGCGCGGCCAGAGAGGTATTTTCCTCTATTCAGGAAAGAATGCAAGTAATTAAAAATATTTCGCGCAAAGCCGCAAAGGCGCCAAGTTTATAAAGGCTGTCATTGCGAGGAGTTCGAAACGGACCTCGTGCGGAGCGACGAAGCAATCTCTGGTAGGAATATCGCAGCCGCCTGCAGAAGATTGCTTCGCTCCCGGCTTCGCCAACAGGTCGCTCGCAATGACAAAATAAATACAGGCTTATCTTTCTTATCGTCTTTGCGTGAGGATCATTTTTTACCGTTTAGGACCTCTGTCCCCGTAGCAGCCCGGGCGAAGCTGGCCAGCGCCTTCCTGATCTTTCCTGCCGGCTTTTCGCAATCCTTGATCTCGTGGCGTTTCACCAGGTATTGGGGATCATTGTACGAGTACCAGGTCTCCCCTTTCGCGTCTTCCCAGATAAGCGCCTTTTGCGGCAGATCGATGGCCACTGTGCGGGAGCACTGCATCAGCTTGGTGCCGGCCTTGGGATTTCCGAAAATGACCACTGTTGCCGGTTTCATATCCAACCCCACCTTCCTGGCCCCGGCCGCATGGTCGATTTTCGCGAACACGGTCATGCCTTTATCATCCAGCGCCTTCTCCAGGCGTTCCAGGGTCTCCTGGAGCTGGTATTGGCTTTTCAGGGTGATTATGCCATCTGCGGCAAAGGATACATTCGTGAAGAGCATTAGAATGGCTAAAGCGGAGATTATTCGGGACATGCGGGAAGCCTCCTTTTAGAGATTGATATGGGAATTGTAGGTTATTTTGAGGATGGGGGCAATGGGAGAAATGGGTGGTGAGTAATGTGAGCGGGGATCCCCAAAAAAAGGCAATGTATCTTATGAGTTATCTATGTTGCAAAGATATATATCTTGTGCTATATTATATATAGCAATTAATACTACAGGTGAAACATGGAAAAGATACCTGGAACACCCAACCATAAGCTCATCCACCTCCTGAAGCACGCGGGTGGCATGAACAAATCCCGCTTGGCCAGGGAGCTGGAAACCACCTATCTGAACGTCCACCGCTGGGTGGAAACCCCCGATAAAATAGTGCGCAACGTGCAGATGCGCCGGGACATCGACAGCCTGTTCAAGAAATACATAGATATCCGGCCCCTGGTGCTTGAGATTGTGAAAAAAGGCCAGGATCCCCTCAAAATCCTGAAAAACAACCCCGCGGCGCGCGAACGCTTCTTTGTCAAAATGACTTATAATTCGAACGCCATTGAGGGCAACCGGATGACCGAGCGGGATACGGAGCTGGTATTTCAGAACCAGAAGATTAAGGGCAGGGTCAGTGACATCATGGAAATCGTCAACCATCGCGAGGCCCTGATCTTTATGCTCCACAGTCTCCATAAAGGCTTCCGGATCTCCGAGCCTTATATTCTCACCTTGCACGACCGGGTCATGCGTGGTTTCCATGACAAGCTGCCCGGTCAATACCGGACCGGATACGTGAACATCACCAATACCAAGGTCAAGGTGCCCAATGCCCAGGAAGTGCCGGCACAAATGAAAGAGCTGGTCAAGCGCCTGAATGCTGATGATAAGGACGTCATTGGCCGGGCGGCGCTGGGCCATCACGCTTTCGAGGTGATTCACCCTTTTTTCGACGGCAATGGCCGCGTGGGACGACTGCTGATGATCTCGCAACTCCTGACCCAAGGATTGCCGCCGGCCCTGGTGCCTTACGCGGACCAGTACCGTTATTACTGGGCGCTGGATAAGGCCAGTGACAAAGAGACGCAGCACATTATCCAATTTGTTTGCGATTGTATTTTGCTCGGATTCGATCTGTTGAATCAGTAAAGATCCCCTGCCCCATTCCTGCCAACTTTTCACACCAGGCAACAGTCTGCATTCTGGATTTCAAAGCGGTCTTAGGAGGGGGATTTTTTAATGCATAAAAGCATGAACGTCTTGGGCAATTTCAGACCCAACCGTAGGGGCGAGGCTTGCCCTGCATACGCAGGGCAGGTTCGGCTTGTCCAGCGTATGCGGGACGAATGCCGGATCCCTCGCCCTAGGTGCCGGAATTTCAGCCAATTTGACAATTTTACAACGTCCCCGTTTCTAATCTCGAAGGAACGGCTGTTCAGGATGAAAAAGCCTTGCGGTTTCGCTCCAACTTTAAATGCAATCCGATACATTGAATCACTCTCATAACATTGGCAATACTGGGATTCCCTGTTTTGGAAGTCATCCGGTATATGCTGCCACGATGGACGCGGCACTTTTTGGCAAAACGGCTCATGTTCCCCTGGGCTTCCGCCACGTCTCTCAGCGCAAGCAGGAACACCTTGGGATCTCCATCCTCCAGAGCGGCGTTCAGGTATCCTATGGCTTCTTTGGGATCTTTAAGTTCTTTTTTCAGGTCCTGTCTGTAATCTCTATAAGGTTTCATTGCATTCTCCTCTTGAAATCCAACCAGTATTCCAATGCTTTGTTTATATCCTTTTTCTGGGTACCCTTATGTCCAGCACATAAGAGGAGTAAGATTTGATTCTCCCAGCGACTAAAGTAAATTCTGTATCCGGGCCCAAAATGAAGCCTCATTTCCCACACGCCAGACTTGAGATGCTTGCAGTCGGATAAGTATCCCAGGCGCAGCTTATTTATGCCGATCTCCACTCGCTTTTTGGCAGTCCATTCGATTTTGTTTAGCCAATCTCTAAATGGCACCCTTCCGTTTTGAGTTCGGTATTGCGAAACGGTTACTTTTTCCATATAACCGCCTTTCTAAGTGTCGCATATACGCGACAGTATGTCAAGCGCTCCCGCAATGGGGGAAATCTACTTATAACTATTTGTTTTTATTAGTGGGTTTCTAAATTGTTAGACAGGAAAACGGTGGAATCCATGCGCAGGATTTAAGGTTTTTTCTCGCCAAGCCACAAAGCCGATCAGGAAAGAAAATGGTTGTCATTGCGAGGAGCGTATTCTGCGACGAAGCAATCTCCAATATGACAATGGGTTTCCTATAGGGGATTGCTTCGCTGTGCTCGCAATGACAACATAGAAAA
>JAUXBQ010000002.1 GCA_030619365.1 candidate division FCPU426 bacterium
ACCAGGGGAATTTCGCCCAGGTAGGTGATGAAAACCCCCAGGCCCACGCCGGCGCCGGCGAAGAAGAACACCACCAATGCCAGCCATAGCCAGCGTTTCCAGGACCAAAAAGATCCTGGCTGGCGCGGGGCCGGATTATCGGGTTGTGAAGGCAAAAACGTCTCAGCCATGCAGCAGGTCATCCTCTCGGTGGTGTCTCAGGGCGATCCGTTGGACCTCAGCCGGTTTTTTCCCGGATTCGCGGAAGAAAAAAATGAAATCGGGAAAATTTTACCACAACTTGGCCGAAACCCCCCAGGAAAACTCGCACATTTTACCATTGAAAAGGTAGGCGACGGTCTGCTAGAGTTAATCCTAATTTCATATTTCCTCCCGGAAGGTGATTTTGCGTGAACGTCAACCAAAGCCTGGCCCTGATTCGTCAAGGAACAGCGGAAATCATCGGCGAAGCAGAACTGGCCGCCAAACTGAAAACAGGCAAGCTCCTGAAGGTAAAGTACGGCGCGGATCCCTCGGCGCCGGACCTGCACCTGGGGCATACCGTGGTCCTGCGCAAATTGCGCCAGTTGCAGGAAATGGGGCATACTGTGCAGTTTTTAATCGGGGACTTCACCAGCCTGATCGGCGATCCCAGCGGACGCTCGGCCACCCGCCCGCCCATGACCCCCGAAGAGATCCAGGTGAACGCCCAAACCTACCAGGACCAGGTTTTTAAAATCCTTTTACCCGAAAAAACCGAGGTCGTGTTCAACAGCCGCTGGTGCCAGCCCATGAATTTTTCCGATGTCATCCGCCTGGCCGGACGCTATACCGTGGCGCGCATCATGGAGCGCGACGATTTTCAGAAGCGCTACCAGGCTGGCCGGCCCATTGGGCTCCACGAGCTGCTCTACCCCCTGATCCAGGGATACGACTCCGTGGTGCTGCGCTCCGATCTTGAGTTGTGTGGTACGGATCAGATTTTCAATTGCCTGGTGGCCCGGGCCCTGCAGGTTGACGACGGCCAGGAACCGGAAGCGATCATCGCCATGCCCCTGCTGGAAGGCCTGGACGGGGTGAACAAAATGTCCAAGAGCCTGGGGAACACCATCGGGATCACGGAAACGGCCCAGGATATCTACGGCAAGGTGATGAGCATCCCGGATGAACTCATGATGAAATATTTTGAACTGTTGACGGACATTCCGGTGGATGAACTGAAAAAAATGCTTCTGGATTGGGAATCCGGCCAGCTGCATCCTCGCAAGCTGAAGGCCAGACTGGCCCATACGCTGGTGGCGCAGTATCATACGCTCCAGGCGGCGAACCAGGCGGAGCAGGAATTTGACCGGATATTCACAAACAGCGAACTGCCCCGGGAAATTCCCGAAAAGGTTCTGGCCAGGACGATTTTACATGATGGTAAGTTGTGGATCGTGCGGCTGTTGCATGACACGGGGCTGGTTTCCAGCAAATCCGAAGCTCAGCGCATGCTGCGGCAGGGCGCGGTTCAGGTCAATCAGCAAAAAATCAAGGACGCTGAGCTTGATGTGCCAATCACGGACGGCACGGTTATCCAAGTCGGAAAAAGAAAGTTTGTAAAAATTAAATTAACCTCAGGCTAGTATTCCCTTTAATATTCAAGCAAAAAACCGTAATAACTCAAAATAAATTGCAAAAACAATTAATATAAACTTGACAAAAAAATTAGTTTTTGTTATTATTATTTCGCAATAAGAATTTAATGTAACTTTATTGGCAACATTTACTTTATCAGTTTTACTTGGTTTTATAAAAGAAAAAGGGTGTTCACTATGAAAGAAAAACTAATCGGAATTGGCGCCACTGCAAAACTGAGCGGACTTTCAGAACGAACCCTGCGATATTGGGAAAGCCTGGGTTTGATCACCCCGGTGCGTGTACCCTCCGGACACAGAAAATACAACAAATCCATGGTTAAAAAGATCATTGCCCTGAAGGAAACTCTGGAGAACAACAACCTGAGAATAAATGACCTGCTCACCTCATCGGCGTTTCTTCAAGATGAAATGCTGAAGAAAAAAGTGAAGGATATTAATCAATTCAACATCGGATCCGAGATCGAAGAAGGATACGCGGATTCCATGGGCACCAATCGCGTCCATCCCCTGACCAACCTGCCCGACCATTTTTTTATCCAGCAGGAGATTGACCGCCGGCTGTCAGAAGGCGCCAAAACGGCGATATGCTACATTGACCTGGACAATTTCCGCGCCTACAATTTGCGCTACGGCTACCAGCGCGGGGATAAGCTGCTTAAATTCACGGCGCTTATCATTTTTGACATTACCCGCGATCATGGCAATCCCAGCGATATCGTGGGACACTTGGGAGGCGATAATTTCGTGATCGTCACCAATCCGGAAAAATATCCGCTAGTCTGCTCGAAATTGATTGAGAATTTTGATCAGCTGATTCCGCAGCAATACGACAAAGAGGACCGGAAACAAGGTTATATCATCAACATCAACCGCAAAGGGGAAGTACTCAAGTTTCCGATCCTGACCTTGTCCGTGGCCATTGTGACCAATGAGCGCCGCAACCTGGCGCATTACGCGCAAATCGATGACATTGCCAATGAATTAAAGCAGTACGCGCAGAAACTGAAAAAGAGCGATTTTGTTGTGGACAAGCGTTCTTCCTGATAAAACCAGGTTTGGACAAAAGAAAAGGGACGGATTTTCCGTCCCTTTTTTTTATGTAGGGGCGAGGGAACCTCGCCCCTACATACGTTGGCCTGCATTTTAAACACGAAAATCGAGAATCGACCGCCCCGACCGGAAAGAATATCGAAAAGGGACTTCCTTCGGTCGCAAACGAGAATCCATCGATTTTCACCTATCGATTCTCGATTGCTCGGCCTTCCGCTTTGCGGAAGGCTGGTGCCGGAGGTCGGACTCGAACCGACATGTTCTTGCGAACGGTGGATTTTGAGTCCACTGCGTCTACCAATTTCACCACTCCGGCAGAAGGTCCTAAATAATGTTCTAAATATTATTAAAAACGAATTGTTTTGTCAATTTTATTAATCCCGCCGCAGGGGCGAGGCTTGTCCGGCGAATGCCGGATTCCTCGCCCCTACATAAGATCCGGGGAATAATTTTTAAATAACACGGCAAGTTATTTGTCAGAAATATCGGTTTTAAGATTTTGCCTTGACTTGCTCAAATATGGGTGATACTCTAAAATGTTTTATACTAGGCCTTTTTTTTAATTTTGGGGGCAGTTATTTTAATGGACAAACAATCGTTACTTAATGAGGCATTTCGGAATTTTCGGGAAGGTCAATCCGATTCCGCCCTGAAAAAGTATCAGAAAGCTTTGGCGATCGAGCCGCAGGACGCCAATGTCTTGAACATGCTGGGAGACATTTCCTTCCGCCAGGGTCAAGTCATCGAAGCGATCGGATACTTTCAGCGGGCCGTATTGGCGTTGGGAAATAAAAAGTCGGACAACAAGGTAGAAATGCTGAAAAAGAAAATGATCCGCCTGGACCCGGACAGCGTGGATGATCTGGAGCTGCCGGCCAAAGAATCCCCAGACCTTCCGCCGGCCGCCGCCCAGGCGATTGAAGAATTGAAAAGCGCAATCGCGGCGAACCCCAAAAATTTCGAAAATTACCAGAAATTGGGAGACCTATTGGCCAAAAACGGCAGCCCGCGCGAGGCCGCGGAGCAATACCTGGTCATTGGCAACGCCCTTTACACCAGCCGCATGTACAAAAAAGCGGGAACCGTTTTCAAAAAAATCATCTCCCTGGATGCCCACTGCCTGCCGGCGCGGATCGCGATGGGGGAAATATACGCCAAGGACGGTTCCGATTCGGACGCGAAGAAGGAACTCCTGTTTGTCGCTGGACGGCTAATCCGTCAGAACAACCTGGAACGCGGCCAGCTTTTCGCCCAGAAAGCCATTCAGTTGAAAAGTATCGAGGCTCATTATTACCTGGGCTTGGTGTATCTGTTGAATGGGCAGGCGGAGGAAGCGAGCAGGGAAATGGAAACCCTGCTGAAATTCAAAGTCAATCACCAGAGCGGACTGACACAGTTGGCGCGGATCCGGGCCGAGGGCAAACAGTACGAGGAGGCCGCTCAGTTATACGAGCGGCTGATCAAGGCGGACGCCAAGAACGCCTACGCCCATGAATGCCTGGGCGCAATGGCCCGGGAGCAAAATCAGCCCGACTTGGCCGGCGAAAAATACACCAAGGCCATGGATACCTACGCGGCCAACGAAGATTGGGAAATGACCGCGTATTGCGCGCACCTGGCCATTGAATTGGACCGGAACAATCAGGAACTCTATCTGAAACTGGCGGATGCTTCGTATAATGCCGGGCTGGAAGTGGAAGCCGCCGAAGCCTGCCTGGCCCTGGCGGACTTGCTCGACGCCGAGGGCAAGTCGCAGGAAGCCGAGGAGATGCGCGGCAAGGCCCGGGAGATCCAGGGCAAAGAGGCGGTGGCCGCCGCGCCGTCCGTGAAAAAGCCCGCGCCGAGCGTGTCCCCGGCCGCCAAGTCCGCCCCGGGCGATTCCCAGGTCATGCTGAACATGGCCGACACCTACGTGCAGCAGGGATCGCTGGATGAAGCGATCGAGATTTACCAAAAAATGCTGAAGAAGGATCCGAACAATCAAAAAGTCAAGAACGCCCTGACCCGGGTCTATGCCATGTTTGCCGGCATCAATCCCGAGACCGCGGTGTCACGGAAAGCACCGGCGTCTGCCGCCCCCAAATCCTCCCGCGAGGAGAAAGACGAACAGCGGGTGCAGCGGGAAGCCCGGGAACGGGCGTTGCGGGAGGCGCAGGTGCGCGTTCAGCGCAGTTCGCCCGCGGAACCGCCGCCAGCCAAAACCGCCGCCAAGCAGGATGAGCTGCTCCAAACCATTGGGAACGCCCCTGGCGATGAAGTCGCCGGAGACAACCAGGACGAGTTCATGACCGTCACGGTGGCGGAGATATACACCAAGCAGGGCCTGCTCAGCGAGGCGCTGAAAATTTACCAGAAGATTCTGGAAATCGAACCCGGCAACATGGAAGCACAGGTGAAGAAGCAGCAGTTGGAAAAAAAAATGGCGGAGCAGGAGAAGTTGCAGGAAAAAGCCGAGAAGCACGAAAAGGCCGAATCCAAAGCGGACAAACCCAAGACCGCCGCCGAGGTGAAACCCGTCGAACACCCGGCGGCCAAGGCCAAAGAGGCGCCGCCGGCTTCCGAACCAGCGAAGGGCAAAGGCGGCAAAAACGACGATGAACCGCCTCCGGCCAAGGGCCGCCGCGGGCGGGTTTCTTACGTGTAATCAAGGAGGTTATCCCGTTGAGTTATGAATCTTTTTTCGGGTTGAAGGAACAACCCTTTTCGAACGCACCCGAATCGCGTTTTTTCTACGAGAGCCGGCAGCATTCCGAGGCCCTGGTGCGCCTAATACATGCCATCAGCACCATGAAGGGGCTGGCGGTCATGGTGGGGGAAATCGGGTGCGGCAAGACCCTCTTGGCGCGAAAACTGCTGGAGAACCTGGAAGAGGACGCCAAATACGAGGCCGCGCTCCTGGTGATCGTGCATTCCGAGATCACCGCGGAATGGCTTCTCAAGAAGATCGCCGCCCAATTGGGCGTGAAGGAACCGGGTGACAAGAAAGCCGTCCTCCTGCCCCAACTGTACGAACGCCTCATGGAAATTTATGACAACGGCCAGAAAGCCGTGGTGATCATCGATGAGGCCAATATGCTACTGACCCGGGAAATTTTCGAGGAATTTCGCGGATTGCTCAACCTGGAGGCACCCGGCCAGAAATTGTTATCCATTAATTTGATCGGTTTGCCCGAGTTGGAGCAGAACATCGCGCTCGATCCGCCCCTGCAGCAGCGGATGGCGCTCAAATTCACTCTCCAGAGCCTGCTGGAGGCGGACGTAATTGAGTATATCCGGCACCGCGTGAATATTGCGGGCGGCGGGCGCGATCTGTTCACCCCGGCGGCCTACCAGAAAATTATCCAGTATTCCCACGGCATTCCGCGCCTCATCAACACGGTGTGCGACAACTGTCTGCTGGAAGGCTATTTGCTGAAAAAGGAAACGGTAGACGAGGAAATCGTGGACGGCGTGAGCAAGGATCTGGGTCTCAAATCAGACGCTTAAATCTTGACAAGCCGGGGTCCAATCCTTAAAATATCGCGTCGCACTCATGCGCGGGAATAGCTCAGTGGTAGAGCGCTACCTTGCCAAGGTAGATGTCGTGGGTTCGAGCCCCATTTCCCGCTCCAGAACAACCACTGCCGGCCGCGTCTATGGCCGGCAGATTTTTATTCGGCGGCATCGCCAAGTGGTAAGGCAAGGGTCTGCAAAACCCTCATCCTCGGTTCGATTCCGAGTGCCGCCTCCATAAAATTTTTCGCTACGCGAAAAATTTTCGAGAAGTCGAAAATGGAAAATCGAAAATCGATTGAATTCGACTTCGGTCGATTCTCGCCTATCGATTTTCAATCGCCCGACCCCGCGCCAGACGGTACCAGGCTGGTATTTTTACCTTTTTTATGTGAAAATCGATAATAGAAAATCGACCGCACTCGAGAATCCACCGATTCTCGCTTATCGATTCTCGATTGCTCGGCCTCGCACCGGCAGGTGCGAGGCAGGGGAGAGTGCAAACCACGTGAAGGCCTCGCGCAGCATCCTCATCATTGACGACGAACCCGAACATTGCCTGGTAGTTTCCCAGGCGCTCCAATCCGGTGGGTACCTCGCCGAAGTGGCCAACGACGGCCCGCGCGCCATCGCCCTCTGCCAGCAAAAACGCTATGATCTGTATTTGCTGGACATCCGCATGCTGCCCCTGGACGGCATCCAGGTCCTTCAGGAAATCCGGTCCCTTCATCCCGAGGCGCAGATCATCATGCTCTCCGCCCTGGCCGACGTGGACGTGGCGGTCAAGTGCATGAAACTGGGCGCCTATGATTTTCTTTCCAAACCCATCAACTTCGACGAGCTTCGTATTACAGTCGCCAATGCCATGAAGTCCATGCAGCTGCAGCAGGAGGTGAAATCGCTCCGCTCGCAGATCAATATTCAGCGCAGCACTGATCAGCTGCTGGGTGAATCCGCGAAAATGCAGGAACTGTTCCACACTGTTGAACAGGTCGCACGGCATGATATCACCGTTATGATCCGGGGCGAATCCGGGACCGGCAAGGAGCTGACGGCCCGGGCGCTGCACGCCAACAGCGGGCGCGCGCATAAACCTTTTATGTCCGTGGACTGCGCCACGCTGCCGGAAGCCCTGGTGGAAAGCGAATTGTTCGGCTATGAGCGCGGGGCCTTCACTGGTGCCCACAGCCGTAAAACCGGCCGGTTTGAACAGGCCGGGGAGGGCACCCTGTTCCTGGACGAGATCGGAAACCTGGCCACTGCGGTCCAGGTCAAACTGCTGCGCGTGCTGCAGGAGCGCCGCTTTACCCGCCTGGGCGGAAAAGAAGAACTGCCCTTCAAAGCCACGGTCGTCACGGCCACGAACCTCAACCTGGAGCGCGCGATTCACGAGGGGCGGTTCCGCGAGGACCTGTATTACCGCCTGAATGAATTCGTGATCCACCTGCCACCCCTGCGGGAGCGGCGGGAGGACATCCCGCTCCTGGCCAAGAATTTTCTGGACGGATTTAATCGTAAATTCGAAAAAAACGTCGGGGACATATCTCCCGAGGTCATATCATTGTTTATGGCATATCACTGGCCCGGAAACGTGCGGGAGATAAAAAACGTGATCAAGCGCGCCGTGCTGCTGGCGGATGACGTGATCGAAACCACCCATCTTCCTGATCAACATTTTTCCGGGCACATGTCGGGTCTGGGGGCCAAGGATACGGTTCCGGCCACGACACCATGTGCCGCGGGCGCCCTCAAGGAAATTGTGCGCCAGGAGGTTTCCTCCCTCGAAAGCCGGGTCATCCGGCAGACCCTGGAGGCCTGCCGCTGGAATCGCTCCTTGGCTGCTAAACAACTGGAAATTGATTACAAAACCCTGTATAACAAGATGAAAGAGTACCACATCGGCTGATTACCGGGGCCGGACCCGGCGGCGTATGCCTCCCGGGTCAGTTTAGGGAAGAGAGGGGTAAATCATGAACATCAGGAAGAGCTTGTTGGCTTTCGGTTGTTGCTGTCTCATCTGGGCCGTGTCTTGCGCGACCTCCCAAAAAAAGGTCGCGGAAGAAGTTCCGCCGGCACCCACGGTCATGCCCACTATGGTTCCAACCGTTGCCCCGGCAGCAGCCGAACCCACGGCCATACCTCCCCAACCCATACCCACGCTGGCGGCGGCCAAACCCAAAGCCGCCAAACCACAGACCAGCGTGCCCCCAGTCAAAGCCCGGCGTCAAGCCGCGGTCCGGAAACCCGTACCCACGGTGGAATACGCCCCTGAACCGGAAAGAGATGTTTACGCGGAACCAGAAGAAGACCGGAGCACTGCCCTGCTGGCCGCGGCCCAGTCCCAGCCGTCGCCTGATCCCACCCCGGAGCCGACCCCTGATTTTGCAGCGGCCCGGTCCGTCCAGGCTGAAGACAGCGGCGAGCAGGCCGCGTCCCGGTTGAAATCCGAAAAAGCCTATCAAGCCCCGGTAACTTACAAATCCGCGGCGCCCGGCCAAAAGAAGTCCGGCCTGGGCTGGCTGCTCTGGCTGCTCATTTTACTGGTGGTCGTGGGAGGCGGGGTACTCATCGCCACCATGATGCGCCGTGGCCGGCCGGCTGCCCGGAGCCGAATTAGTGTCAAGGCCGCCGCGCAGGAAAAGGCGCAGGCCGAGAAACACGCCCATCACGAACGGCAGCAAAAGGAAAGCGCGGAACGCGCGCGGCAGGCGGCGGACGAGTACCACCGCCGGGCAGCCGAGACTCGCACCCGCCAGGCAACCGAGGAAAAGTCCGCGCAGGAGCGCATGAAGCACGCCGCGGAATCCAAGACGCAGTTACAGGCGGAGCGGAAGATTTCCGCCATAGCTGCGGAAGAAACCGGGGTGCTGGTCCCGAAAGTCAGAGTGGCGACCAAGGCGAAAAAAACCGGGAAAAAGCGGGCACGGGTGAAAAAGGTTACGAAAAAGGCGGTGGCCAAAAAGAAGGTTATGAAAAAGACAACTGTGAAAAAGGCGGCGGCCAAAAAGAAGGTTGTGAAAAAGACAGCCGTGAAAAAGGCGACGCGTAAAAAAACCGTGGCCAAATCCGCCCGGAAAAAAACCGCAAAAAAAGCCGTGTCCAAACAGAAAAAGGTCGCGCGGGCCAAGAAGGGCAAAGTGGTCTCCCTGGCTACTCAACGCCGGAAAGCCGCGCGGCTGCGCAAACCCGCCCGTAAAAAACGGGGCCAAGCTGAAATTATTCCTTTTAAAAAGAAAGCCCACGGATAATCGGCATTAGGACGGTAGGGGCGATCCTCGTGATCGCCCGTTCAGGGGCGAATACAAGATTCGCCCCTACTAGTTGGGGCCGCGCCAGTGATCGCGTCTACGGCGGGAAGCCTCGTCTAGAATTTCCCGCTCCTGTTGGTTGAGGGAGCCTCGTCCCTGGCGAGAAATTTTCTCCAAAATCTCATCCAAATATTCCTCCGGGTCGATTTTCCTGACCCGCCTGCTGAACCACCACATTTTCACGCTTTCCCAAGCCCGGAAGGGCGGGATGGCGCCAGGCCAGCGCCAGCGGAAAAAAAGGTACCCAATCAGCAGACCGCTTAAATGCGCCAGGTGGGAGACGTGGCCAAAGGCCTGTCCCACCCCGGCCAGAAATTCGAAGGCGCCAAACAGCAAAACCATGGTTTTGGCTTTCATGCGCACGGGCAGAATGAAAAAGAGCAGCAGGGTGATAGAGCGTTCGGCAAACAGGATGCCGTAGGCCATGAGAATGCCGAAAACCGCGCCCGAAGCGCCGATGGTGAGGCTATGCTCACCGGCCAATTTTCCCACGCCAGCTACGCACAAGCCCGCCCCGATGCCGGCGGTGAGATAGTAGATCAGAAACCATTTCCGGCCCATTTTTTGTTCTACCTCGCAGCCGAACATCCACAGGGCGAACATATTGAAGGCCAGGTGCCAAAATCCGGAATGCAGGAAAAAGTAGGTCAGGGGCTGCCACCACCGGCCATTTTCGAAAATCTCCGGAACCTGCAGCGCTACCAGGCTAAGCAGGGGGCTGCGGGCAAAGGTCAGCTGCAGGAGAAATATGCCGACGTTGAGCAGAATAAGCAGGCGCACCCCGGGGGTCCAGGGTTGGCCGATCGTATAACGGTTTTCCGGCGAAGTGTATTGATACGTGGGCATTCGAGACTACTCCTTTTTTAGTAGGGGCGTTTAATTAAACGCCCCTACGCTGGTTTCGCGAGACCGCGCCACGCGAACCGCATCATCATACTCCAGTTTTCTCCCTCTGGGCAAGTTTTTAAAGTAAGACCCTGCCGCCTTCCCAGCCGCGGGACGTCGCGCAGCGCCCATTGAAAATAATCATTGCCAAATTCTTCGTGAATTTGCTATGCTGATGGGACTTTAGATGACCCGGGCCGGACCGGCCCGGGTGGTCTTCCTTATTCAGAGTGGCGATTGGGCTGGCCCACGCCACGGCAACCGATTTTCCGTCTCCGCGCCGGAAAATGTCTGGTGCCTGTTTCTCAACCCCGGGCTCAGGGTTGGAAAGATAAGGAGAGGCGTGGAAGCATTCGGATGCCGAAAGCCTCTTCAAATCTGAAGAGGCTTTTTTTATACCCGCCTTCCCGGCGGAAAACGTAAATTTCGGGGAGTTATAAGGTGAATACTGCAAATTCAACTATCCAACCTGAACCCGGTTCCGTGGGTGTGGTGAAGCCCCAGCACCTCTCCGTGGTCGTGCCGCCGGAAGGATTTAGGCTGGAATGCGGACGCAGCCTGCCAGCCATTGAGGTGGCCTACGAAACCTACGGCGTTTTGTCTCCCGAACGGGATAACGCCATATTAATCCTGCACGCGCTGACCGGCGACGCCCACGTGGCGGGCCGGCACTCACCGGACGACCGCAAACCCGGCTGGTGGGATTTCGCGGTCGGACCGGGCCGGGCTTTTGATACGAACCGGTATTTCGTGATTTGCCTTAACATTCTTGGTGGCTGCAAGGGAACGACCGGACCTTCCTCCCTTAATCCGGACACCGGCCGGCCGTACGGCATGACCTTTCCCGCGGTCACCCTCGGCGACATGGTGCGCGTGCAGAAACACGTGATCGACCAACTGGGCATACCCTCGCTCCTTTCCATGGCCGGAGGATCCCTGGGCGGCATGCAAGTGCTGGAATGGCTGTTGCGCTACCCGGACTTTGTGCGTTCCGCCGTGATCCTCGCCTCGACCTCGAAGCTCTCGCCCCAATCCATCGCCTTTAACGAGGTGGGGCGCAAGGCGATTATCTCCGATCCGGCCTGGAACAACGGTGATTACTACGGCGCCGCCGCGCGGCCGGAGACCGGTCTGGCCATCGCACGCATGATTGGTCACATTACCTATTTATCCGATATTTCGATGGATCAGAAATTCGGGCGGCGCCTGCAGAATCGCGCGGAATACAGTTATGAATTCAACCACGAATTTGCGGTGGAAAATTATTTGCATTACCAGGGAGCCCAGTTTGTGCAGCGTTTTGACGCGAATTCGTATTTGTACATCACCAAAGCCATGGACTACTATGACGCTGCGGCTGACTGGGGCGGAAGCAATTTGGAGAAGGCCTGCGCCCGGATCAAGGCTAAAACCCTCGTGGTGTCCTTTACCTCGGACTGGCTGTTTCCCTCCCGGCAGTCCCTGGAGCTGGTCAAGGCCCTGCGTCAGAACAACGCGGACGTGTCCTACCTGGAGATTGAATCGGACTACGGCCATGACGCCTTTCTGATCCCGGCCAACGCCGATCCCCTGATCCGGGTAGTGGACAGTTTTCTGGACAACCTCTACCCCACGGAAGGTGCGCCATGATTCGGAGAAGGTTACGGGAAAACATACTGCTTTCCGACTATAACATGGTGGTATCCCTGATCGAACCCGGCAGCCGCGTCCTTGATCTGGGCTGCGGGTCCGGCGCCTTGCTGGAACGGCTGATTAAGGAACGCCAGGTCAAGGGCATGGGCGTGGAAATCGAACAGAGCGCGGTGATTGAATGCATCCGCAAAGGGCTGTCGGTCTTCCAGGGGAACATCGACGCCGGCTTGGCGGATTACGGCAACGCGTCCTACGACTACGTGATCCTGAACCAGACCCTGCAAGTGATCCAACGGCCGGATTTCGTGATCGAGGAACTGCTGCGGGTGGGGAAGCAGGCGATCATTTCCTTTCCCCACTTCGGATACTGGCGCATTCGCTGGCAGCTGGCGTTTTGGGGGCGCATGCCGAAAACGGGCAAACTGTCCTTTGACTGGTTCAATACACCGAACATCCATTTGCTGACCATCAAGGATTTCCGGCAATTTTGCCGCGACCGGAACATCACGATTCTCAAAGCCTTAAGCCTGCGCAGCGGCGGCCAAACCGGCTGCCTGCAGGTGAAATGGCTCCCGAATCTTCTGGCCGACGAAGGGCTGTTTGTCATTACCCGGCAGGCCGGCGCATGAGGCCGGGGCCCGGGAGGCGCGCCCTCGGGGCTGGGCTGGCAATCCTGGGCTTGGCCCTGCTGGGCGGGTGCGGAAACCCCAAGCGAGTGGTAAAACTGGACAATTACATCATCACGTGGTACTTTTCTCCCCGCTTCCCGGTGGTGGGAGAAAACCAGGTCGCCCTGCGCATACAGGACCGGGACTACCGGATTCTGAATCCGGCCACGGGCAGCCTGAACGTGGCGGCCAGGGCGGGCCGGGAGGACCAGCGCGTGATCCTAAAACCGGGCCCGGGCCGCGATTTGCGGGGCTGGGTACGGTTTCAGCAGCCGGGCGAGCATCAGTTGCGGTTTTCTTTTCTATCCGCGCGAGGCCAGACCGTGACTGCGGAATTTCTCGTTCCAGTGTCCGGACCGGGACAGTAATCGAGGGTACTCAGAAAATAAGGAGGCATGATGAAAGAGAAAGTTGAAAAAGCTTTAGAGACAATCCGTCCGGCCCTGCAGGCGGACGGAGGAAACGTGGAATTGGTGAGCATTGAAGGCCCGGTAGTCAAGGTTCGCTTGCAAGGCGCCTGCGGATCGTGTCCCATGGCCACGGTAACCCTGAAGCAAATGATCGAAGTCCGGCTCAAAGAGATGGTGCCGGAAGTCGGCAGCGTGGAGTCGGTTTGAGCGATTCCCGGCCGGAGAAAAAGCTAAGCCAACGGGTCATCTACCGCGGGCGGGTGGTTGATCTGTTCGTGGACCAGGTTCGGGGTCCGGACGGGCGGAAGCACGTCCGGGAAGTCGTGGGGCATCGTCCGGCCGTGGCCATGGTCCCCCTGCTGCCGGATGGCCGGGTGCTGCTGGTCCGGCAGTTTCGCTATGCCGTGGGAAAGTGGTTATGGGAGTTGCCCGCCGGATTGGTGGAGCGCAAAGAAACGCCCCGGCAGGCGGCTCAGCGCGAACTACGGGAAGAGACGGGATACCGGGCGCGCCGTTTTCACGGGCTCGGATCATTCTTCAGCTCCCCGGGATTTAACCAGGAAAAAATCTGGCTGTTCCTGGCCCAGGACTTGGTCGCGGCCGGGCCCACCACCCTGGACGCGGATGAATTCCTCATTCCGCGTGCCCTGGCCTGGTCCACTGCGCTGGCCTGGGCGGCGCAGGGGAAAATCACGGACGGTAAGACCATTTTAGGCCTGTGGCAGGCCCGGGAATGGCTGAAAAAAGAAAAAACAAGATTGTGAGTTTAGGGAACACCTGCTAAAATAACAGCCTTGCGAATCAAGGGTCCGGACCCGGCCAAGGCATTCGGTTGGGAGTGGTATTGGGGAGGAAAATAGTGCAAATCGAATATTACGGTCCTCGCGGGTCTTTACCCACCCCCGGGAAAGGCACGGTTAAATACGGCGGCAATACCACCTGCTTGTCCATCCGGGTTAAGGGGCAACAGTTTATCGTGGACGCCGGTTCCGGAGTGCGCGTCCTGGGCAATGAACTGATGCAAAAAGAATTCAAAACCGGAAAAGGCACGGTCATTTTTTTTTGGACCCATTTCCATTGGGACCATCTCCTGGGTTTTCCCTTTTTCGTTCCAAACTTCATTCCCGGGAACAAGATCATACATTACGGCTCTGCCCGGGTTCAGGAAATCCTGACGCGCCAGCAGGATTTCATCACCTTCCCGGTCGAATTCAAGCAAATACCAAGCGAACAGGTGTTTCATACCATGCCGGAAAAGGAAGGGCTGGAGATGGCCGGGCTGCGAGTCGACCATTGCCCGAACAACCATCCGGCCGGCGGTTATATATTCAAGTTTTCCCAGGGCGGAAAAAGCTTTGTGTTTGCAACGGATACCGAGCATCCTGAGCAGGGGATTGACCAAAACCTGCTGGCCTTGTGCCAGGGCGCGGATCTTTTGATTTACGACGCCCAGTACACGCCCGAGGAATACCAACAGGGCCGCAAGGGGTGGGGGCACAGCACCTGGGAAAAGGGCGTGGAGCTGGCCAAGGCCGCTAAGGTGAAAACCCTGCACCTGACCCATCATGACCAACTGCACTCCGATCAGTTTCTGGAAAGAAAGATATTGGCCCCAGCTAAGCATGCCTTCCCCAGAACATATCTAGCCCGAGAAGGTTGGGAGTTCACACTCTAAGCTTGACAAGCAGACCTGGATTTACTACAATTCGGAATCATTCCTGTCAAGGACCAGTCATGATCATTTTCAGAGAAAGTCCGCAACGCAGGGCGATTATGGAAAATCTGTCGCAGCGGTATGACCATCCGACGGCTGCCAGTATATATTCGGATATGCGGAAAAAGCTCCCCAGTCTTTCCCTGGGCACCGTGTATCGCAACCTGGAAATTCTGGAGCAGCAGGGAAGAATTCGCAGCCTGCGCGTGGATCCGAAAGAATCCCGCTATGACGCGCAATTGACGCCGCACGCGCACTTCATCTGTGGACACTGCGGTAAAATTGAGGACATTCCCCTGACCAATGGGTGTTGCCATTTCCATCAGTCCCTGGAAAAGCGGGGATACCGGATCGAGCAGCGGAATGTTGACCTGTACGGTAGTTGCCAATCCTGTAATAAAAGGAAAATCAATTAAGGAGGCATGCCATGGGAAAAAGTGTGAAAGGAACCCAAACCGAGAAAAACCTGCTGGCCTCATTTGCCGGGGAATCACAGGCCCGCAGCCGGTACACCTACGCCGCGGGAGTGGCGGAAAAGGAAGGTTTTCTGCAGATCGCGGAGCTTTTCCGGGAAACGGCCGCGAATGAACAGGAACATGCCAAGCGGTTTTTCAAGCATTTGGAAGGCGGCGCGGTGGAAATTACGGCCGCCTATCCGGCCGGCGTCATCGGCACCACCCTGGATAACCTGAAAGCCGCGGCTGCGGGCGAGCATGAGGAATGGACCAAAATTTATCCGGCAGCCGCCAAAGTGGCCAAGGAGGAGGGTTTTTCCGAAATTGCCGCCACCTTTGAGAATATCGCTAAGGTGGAGAATGCCCACGAGCAGCGTTATCTGAAACTCCTGGCCAACGTGGAAAAGAAGGAAGTATTCAAAAAAAACCAGACCGTTAAGTGGAAATGCCGTAATTGCGGTTACATCCACGAGGGGCCGGAGGCCCCGGATTCCTGCCCGGCTTGCCGGCATCCCCAGAAGTTTTTCGAGATACAAGCTGAAAACTATTAAATGCCCGCTAACCTCGATCATGAAAAATAAACCATTGCTCGTGGGGCCCGGCGTACACTGGGTCGGCGTTCTGAACTCCAAACTGCGCATTTTCGACATTATTATGCGCACCGAACGCGGGACCACATATAACGGCTACCTGGTGCAGGGGAGCCAAAAGACCGCCCTGATCGATGCCGTCAAACACGGATTTTCCACGGAAATGTTCGAGCGGATCGAGCAGATCGTACCCCTGGATTCCATTGATTATATCGTGGCCAATCACCTGGAACCGGACCATTCCGGGTCCCTGCCCGAGGCCCTGCAGCGCATGCCCAAGGCGCGCATGGTGGTTTCCAAAAACGCCAAGGTCTTTTTACATGAATTGCTCAATCAGGACGTGGACCCCCTGACGGTCGGCACGGGTGACGAATTGGATCTGGGCGGCAAGACTCTGCAGTTCATTACGGCGCCGTTTTTACACTGGCCGGATACCATGCTGACCTATCTGCCGGAAAACAAAATTCTATTTTCCTGCGACTTTTTCGGTTCGCATTTCAGTCATCCAGGCATGTTTGACGACCAGGTGGATGATTTTTCCCACGCCCGCAAGTATTATTTTGACCACATTTTCCGGCCCTTCAAAGAATATGTGCAGAAGGGACTGGAAGCTGTCGCGCCGCTGAAGATCCAAGTGATCGCCCCCAGCCACGGACCCATACTCCGAACCCGTCCTGAGCGCTATATTGAGCAATACCGGGAATGGAGCCAGGTTCCCGCTGCCATACCTGAAGGGAGCTTGCTCATCTTCTGCGTGTCCGCTTACGGACTGACCGGCCAGCTGGCCCAGGCCGTGGCCGAGGGCGCGCTGACCACGGGTGTACGCACGGCTCTGTACGACCTGGTGGGCACGGAAATCACCAATGTTCTGGATACTGTGGAAGCGGCTGACGGCCTGGCCCTGGGTTCATGCACCATCAACGGCGATGCGGTCAAGCCCGTCTGGGATTTGCTCTCTTCGCTGGCCACACTCAAATTGAAGGGAAAGTGGGGGGCAGCCTTCGGTTCATATGGCTGGAGCGGGGAGGCGGTGCCCATGATTGAGGAACGCCTGAAATCACTCAAACTGAGACTGGCCGCGCCCGGCCTGCGCGTAAAATTCACCCCCCGGCCCGAAGACCTCGCCGCGGCCCGGGACCTGGGCCGGATCCTGGGAGAAAAAATCAAAGGCGCCCTGCCTGCGGATGGTAAAAAATAACATTTCGCGCCGGATTTGTGGTCTGGGCCGGCCTGTTGCTAATGGGTGCGTGTGCGCCCCCGCCGGAACAAGTGGTGACCAACCTGGGTCATCAGAATCTCAGAAACCTGGAAGGCGGTATGAGCGCGGTACGCCGGCTACTGCCCGATTCCCCTTAAAAATAGGGCCCGCGGGACCCAAATCCCGTGGTGGGGTGTCTAAAAGATGCCCGGAAAATTCCATCGACTTGTTCCGCGAGAAGCAGTAAAATGGTCTTGGTCCTTCGCTTATACCATTCCACGCCAGACCGCCGGGGGTTTACTTCCATATGGTGCCTACGCTGGGCACATGACCGGTGCCACCGGTCCCTGGGAGAGGTAACCATGAAGAAACGCAAGGGCTCTGCCTTTACGCGTAAACTGGAAGAGACGAATACGGCTTGGTGCGAAACCTCGGTGGCCCGCGTCCAGGAAATGAAGGATTTCGTGCGCTGGATGTCCAAGGACGTGGCCGTGCTTGATTACTTCGCCGGAGACGTGGACCACATTTCCCGGGGCCTTTGGGAACCCATGGAGCGGCTGCGGAAAAATAAGGGGCAAGAGCTGTACATGGACCTGCTGCAGGCCCTGACGCATCAGCGGTTCTCGCTCGAGGAAGCCAAGCAACTCTGGGATGAAATTATCGTGCATAAATATTACATGTCGGAAAAAATGGGGCGCAACGTGGGCATTAAAATAGCCGTGCTGGACTACCTGAATAACCAATCCGGCCGGATCAAGGATTTTCAGCTCCTGCCCGTGAAAGAACTGGATTGCCTGCTGCTCTTTGTCAACGAGGACGGCTTGACCGGACTCTACAATCACCGGTATTTTCAGGAACACCTGCGCGATGAAGTCATGTGCTGCCAGCGCTATCACCGCGCTTTCAGCCTGCTGTTCCTGGACCTGGATTATTTCAAACCCTATAACGACAATTTCGGTCACATGAAGGGCGACATGCTGCTCCGGGAGATCTCCGATTTTCTTAAAGCCGCTTGCCGCGAGGCTGATATCGTGGCTCGCTACGGGGGTGACGAGTTCACCATGATTCTCCCGGAGAGCAACAAGCAGGAAGCCCTTACGTTTGCCCGGCGCCTGCAAAAGGATTTTTCCCGGAGGAAATTCGGCGGCCGGGTGCCCGGCCTGCCGCTGCCGGTCACGATTTCAATCGGAGTGGCGTCTTTCCCGGATGACGGGCAATTTACGGAGGAATTGATTGAAATGGCGGATAAGGCCTTGTACCGGGCCAAGCGGGCAGGCCGGAACTGCGTGAGGCAGGCGGAAAGAACCTACCCTCCACCGTCTCGCCGCAAGGGGCATTACCGCAACAATTGAGCGGCCGGGGAAAGCTTAGTCTTCCTCTTTTTCCTGGCTGTGCAGCGCGGCCGCGGCTTTAATCACGTTTTCCGCGATCCGGCCGGAAATGGGCTGGTAATGCGAAAACGCCATTTCGAAGGAAGCGGTGCCGGAGGTCATGGCTTTCAGATCCATGGAGTAAGTCAAGAGCTCAGCTTGCGGCACGTGCGACTCGATCTGCTCGGTGCCCATGGACAATACGCGTCCCCGGCGTGAATTCAGGTCGCTGGTCACGGCACCCATAAAATTATCGTTGGCGTAAATTTTCACGTGCATCACCGGTTCCAACAGGACCGGTGATGCGCTTTCCATGGCCGCGTTGAAGGCCTTGCGTCCCGCGATTTTAAAAGACATTTCCGAAGAATCCACGTCGTGGAAGGACCCGTCCACCAACCGGATCCCCACATCTATAACCGGGTATTTGCCGAGTACGCCCCGCTGCAGCGCTTCTTTCACACCTTTCTCCACGCCTGGGATATAGCCCTTGGGAATGCAGCCGCCGACTGTTTTGTTTTCGAAAGAGTAGCCGGCGCCGCGTTCCAGGGGCTGAATGTCCAAATAGACCTCGCCGAATTGGCCGTGACCACCCGACTGCTTTTTATGCTTGTGATGGCCCTTGGAGGCCTTTTGCACGGTCTCTTTGTAGAGCACGCGGGGAACCTCCCGCTCGACCTCGACGTTGAACTTTTTTTTCAGCTTGGCCAGCGTCATGTCTATCTGTAAATCTCCCATGGCCGAGAGCAGGGACTGATGGATCTCGGGTTCGAAACGGAATTGCAGGGTAGGATCTTCCTCGCACATTTTGCCCAGGGCACCGGCCATTTTCTGCTCTTCCCCCTTTTTCTTGGTGTTCAGCGCGACCGAGTAGACGGCCTGGGGCATGCGCAGGCGCGGGTACTGGATGAGGTGGCCCGCCTCAGCGAAAGTGTGACCGGTTAAGGTGGTCTCCAACTTGGCTACGGCCGCAATGTCCCCGGCCACGGCCTTGGGCACCTCGACGGATTTCTTTCCCTGCATGTTCAGAATGTGGCTGAAACGCTCCTTTTTCGAGACGTTGACGTTCATCACGTCCTGGTCGGTCACGACACTGCCGGACATCAGACGGAAAAAGGAGAATTTTCCCGCGTACTGGTCGATCAGGGTTTTAAAGACGTAGGCGGAAAAGGGGGCGCTTTCCTTGGACTCCCTGGTCAGGGCCTGGTCTTCCGCCCCGGGCTTGAAGCCTTCGGCCGGGGGGCGTTGGCCGGCGTGCGGGAACACCCGGGTGATAAAGTCCAACAGCGCGCTCGCGCCTGACACCCGGTTGCCACCGCCGCACAGCACGGGAATGAAACTGCCGGATATAATCACCTCGTTCAGCCCTTTTTCGATTTCCTCCTCCGTCAACGGCTGGCCGTCCAGGAATTTTTCGGTCAAAGCGTCATTGCCCTCGGCCGCGGCCTCAATCAGCTTTTCATGCGCGTTGGTGGCGGCATCCTGCATATCCCCCGGTATGTCGCTCACTTGCGGTTTGGCCTGGCCGGGGTCCAGGATCAGCGCTTTCATGCGGAGCAAATCTACCACTCCTGTAAATCTCGAGCCAGTGCCCAGGGGGAGCCAGACCGGGACCGCGGGCTTTCCAAATTTTTCGCTAATCGAGTCCAGGGCGGCGTCAAAGTCCGCGTTTTCCTTCTCCAGTTTATTAACCAAAGCCACGCGGGGCACCTTGAAGTCCACAGCGTACCGGGCTTGTTTTTCCGCCTCAACCTGCACCCCGGCTTCCGCGTCCACCAGCACCAAAATGACGTCCGCCACATGCAGACCGGCACGGACTTCGCCGACAAAATCGGGGGAGCCCGGCGTGTCCAGGAGATTCACTTTATGGTCGTTGTGTTCCACGAACGAGAGCGAGGTTTTAATGGACATCTTGCGAAAAATCTCTTCTTCGTCCCAATCCGAGACCGTGGTGCCCTTGTCCACTAATCCAGGGGTATGCACCACGCCGCCCGCTGTCAACAGACTTTCGTTCAGCGTGGTTTTTCCGACCTGGCCGTGGCCGGCGAGCAGGACATTGTGGATATTTTCGGTCTTGTAATTTTTGATCATGGAAACCCTCCCACGGTTGGATGGTGAGCCCCCCGGGCGAAGCCCGGGGCAGCACTTAACAATCCCGCATCGCTCGCTCGTTTGGCAGGCGACCAACGGAAGTCCCGTACGATCCACCTTCCGGTCGGGGCGATATCCTGCAACGCCCAGTTGACGCGTTCAGCCTAAAAGCTGTCCAGGGGTTTTAGGCGTTGCAGGGCAAAGCTAGATTATAAGAAGTCCGCAAAAACTCTGTCAAGGGTTTTCCGTCCGGACTATGCACGAATATCCTGGAAATCGCTTGAGATTTTTTTGAGATTCCGTCTTTAATTGGGACCGGCCGGAATGGTATAGTAAACATGATTTCTCCTGCCCGGAGGCTTCCGGGTAAAAAGGGGGGCCGTGTGCAGCCGTTTACCTTTCATAACCCGACGCGCATTGTTTTCGGACCGGGAACCACCGCGCGTATCGGGAAGGAGACCAAAGCCTGCGGGAGGCGGGCCCTGCTGCTTTACGGAAAAGGCAGCGCGGAGCGCACCGGCGTACTGGGCCGGGTCCGCGACAGCCTGAACCAGGCCGGCCTGCAGTGGGAAGCATTGGGCGGCGTGCGCCCCAACCCGGTCCTGAACTTCGCACGCGAGGCCATCGCCTTTTTTCGTCAGCAGCGCCTCGACGTCATCGTGGCCGTGGGAGGCGGCAGCGTGATCGACACGGCCAAGACCATCGCGGCCGGCGCCCGCTATGACGGCGAGGTGTGGGATTTTTTCAGCGGCCGGGCCGAAGTGAAAACCGCCGCGCCCATTACCACTGTGCTGACTCTGGCCGCCACGGGCTCGGAAATGAACAGCGGGGGTGTCATCACCAACGAGGAAAGCCAGGAAAAATATCATCTTGCCAGCCCGTCCCTGTATCCCCAGTGCTCCATTCTGGACCCGGTTAATACCTTTACGGTTCCGCGGGATCACTCCATGTACGGCGCGGTGGACGCCATGATTCATCTGCTGGAAGGTTATTTCAACGCCGGGGAGGAGGATCTGCCCCTGCAGGACCGCCTGGTGGAGGGCCTGCTCCGGACCTTGATGGAGGCGGCGGAAGTCGTCTACCACGAGCCGGAAAACTACCCGGCCCGGGCTAATCTGATGTGGGGAGCCACACTGGCGCTCAACGGCTTGACCACCGCGGGCACGGGCAATACCGGCTTCCCCATGCACATGATCGAGCATTCGCTCAGCGCGATTTATGATATCGCCCACGGCGCCGGACTGTCCATCGTCGGTCCGGCCTGGATGCGCTATGCCAGCGCCCGTGCGCCCCGCAAGTTCGCGCAGTTCGCGGAGCGGATTTTCGGGATTGATCAAGGCACGGCTTCGCAGCGGGCTCAGGCCGGCATCGAAGCCCTGGAAAAATGGTTTGTGGCCCGGGGCGTGCCCACGCGTCTGCCCGAAGCGAATATCCCTGAACAGGATATTCCCCGTATTGCCGCCAATGCGCGACGCTTGGCCGAGGTATGGGGGCTTGACGATTACACCCAGCGGGAAATCGAGGCTGTGTTGGAACACGCCGGCGCGGCGACGGCCCGCTCGGCAGGGAGGTGATTGGCATGGACAAAGTAGATCGTCGTCAAGGAGACCGGGTGCAGCCCGTGTTCCGCGTGCGCACTGAAGTGCTTCCGGAAACCGGAGATATCCACATGACCGTGTTTGCGGACATCGTCAACCTTTCGGAGGAGGGGATTTGCCTGCGGTCGCCCTTGCGCTTGAGTGAGCGGGACCGGCTCATCGTGTATTTACCCATGCTGGAGAACAAGGAGCCGCTGGAGATTCACGGCAGCGTGCGCTGGGTAAAGGAAGCCGGTCCACTCATGTACCAGATCGGCATGAAATTCACCGGGATCCCCAAAATCCGGGAAGCCACTCTGCGCGCGAAAATCAAAGCCATTATGAAATCTTACTTCAATCAACAATCCATGCAGATAGACACGTGATTGCCGGATCTTCCGAAAATCCGGACCGGTTACGTTGAAATTGGGCTTGACGCATGTTCGCGTGCCCTTAATAATGGTTTGATTAACCGATTGGGAGTATTCAGGTTTAGCCTGATTCAAGTTCAATCCAATAAAAATAGACCCAAGGAGGGGTAATGCGGTTGTCGGGAAAAACAACAACTATAGCCGGATTCTGCCTCGGCTTACTGCTCACCAGCGGATGCGCTTCTTTGCAGGAACGCATCGGCCGGCAGATCGAATATATCGTGCCCCGGGACGAAGCATCGCCCGGAGATGTTTTTCACCTGGGCTTCGTGCTGCCCAAGGAAGTGCGGGGAGGGTGGGTACTGTTTCTGGACAAGAAGTACCGTATTTATCCACGGCGGGATCTGCCGGCCCGGACCTTTACTGTTTTTCTGCCCATTCCCAAGGTGGACCCGGGGGAATATACCATTACCTGCTATTTCCTGGCAAAAAAGGGAAAACCGCCGAGCAAGGAAGAACTGACCGTTCAAATTTTGCCCGATTTCATCCCGCAGCCCGTGGAAACCGTGGCCGCCCGGCGGTTTAAGGTGGAGGGCTACATTCAAGAACGGGCGCGCATCCAATCGCTGTTGAAGAAATCCAGCTACAAGCCGGAAAAACTGCAAGACCTCGTCCTGCCCCTGGGCGGGGAAATCGTGTCCGGTTTCGGCACGGTTCGGAATTACCAGGACAAGGCCGAGGTGGCCCTGGAAGGCATTGAAATCGTAGCGGTGAGCGCCAGCGCGATAGACGTGAATACCGCGGCCGACGGCCGGGTTATCCTGGCTGAAAAACTTCCCATGCTGGGCAATTGCGTATTGATCGACCACGGTTATTCTTTCGCCACCCTGTATTGCCATCTGCGCAGTTTCGAGGTCAAGGCCGGGCAGGAAGTGCTGCGCGGCGACCGTCTCGGCCTGGTCGGCCGCACGGGCGGCGCGGCTGTTGGCAAAAGATTGCTGTACCAGTTGTTCGTGACCGGAACACCGGTCAATGTTCAGGCATATACTCATATCGAAATTTTCGAGTAACCGCCGCTTAGTGCGTTTCTGCGGTTGGGAACCGCGGCGAATAATGCGAGGTCTGACGGCCACACGAATTGCAGAGGGGAGCCCACGCACATGGCTGACATTGCAAGCGTGAAAGAGGCGGTTTATTCCGAGGATCTTATCATTCACCGGGGCCTGGTGCTGCTGGGTGGTATTCTGGCCGGCGCGGCCGTCTGCTTGGCCCTGCTGTCCAACCTGGACTGGCCCCTGACCAACGACCAGGGGATCGTCGGCTGGATCACCCTGGGCGCAGTTCGGCCCTGGGCCGGGTTGACCGCCGCCCTGGTGGTGGTTGGCGCGATCGCCGGCGCGCTTCTTTCCCAATGGCTTTGGACCTGGCTGGGTCAGGGCCAGCGTCTGCTGGCCACGCTGCCCGCGTCCACGGCCCTGAAACGCGCAGCCGTGCCGTTCTCGGTTTTTCTGCCTTTTCTGACCTTTCTCTATCAGGGCGAACTCCCCCTGGTGTGGCCCGGGATCGCGTTTGCCGGCCTTGGCCTGGGCATGCTGCTACTGGCCTTTTGGGAACGACGGGACAAGCGCAAGATTTTTTTCGCCCATCCCACGGAGAGCGAGTATCATCCTGCCTCACTATTCCCTCACGGCGCGGTGATTACCCTGGGCTCCGGTCTGGGCTGGTTCCTGCAATCCCTGCCCGGCCAGTCCGCGGGCGAGGGCTTGTGGTTTGCCCTGGTCATAGGCATCATGGTTTGGATCGCCTCCCTGCTGCTGGCCGGCGGCTTCAGCCTGCTGTTTTCCAAACAGACGTTTGATCAAAGTTACCTGGCGCTCGCGCTGGCGCTGTTGCCCCTGGCTTTTTTACCCCTGCAAACCATCGGCTGGATCCACTATCTCGACCACGGCAAGGTCGTCGGCAGCCACCAGGCCGGAAATCTGCCCATGATCCTGGTTGGCCTGACCGTGCTGGCTTCCGTGGGATTTCTAGTATTCAATCTGTTACGCCTCCGGCAGTTGCCAACGGAAACGAGCCCTGCCTGGGAGGAGTTGTTTCGGGCACTCATGCTGATCGTGGCCGTTCCCTGCCTGGTGTACGCCGTGGGATTTTGGCCGGCCGGCGCGGCCTATAGCCCGGGCGGATTGGCCGGACCCCTGGATGCCTTCCGGGAAGGGGAATCGCTCGCGACGGCGCAGGCCATGCTGCTGGGCCGGTTGCCGTTCAAGGAAATCCTGTTGCGGCATGGGTTCCTGACGGACGCGGTCAGCGGCCTGGTCGCCATGCAATGGTTCGGTGTCTCGCTGGAATCCTTGCGGTTTTTGCAGGTATTGCTGGCGCCCCTGGGCCTGGTGGCCATTTATCTCTTGTCCATTTTCTGCCTGCCCTGGCTGTGGGCGATTATCCTGGCGTTCACCCTGCTGACTGGTGTTGCGGGCTCTGTGCCGCTGACCCGGTTTTTCTTTCCGGTCATCGGGTTTATTTTTACCCTCTACTATTTGCAGCGGGTACGCTGGCCGATTTTGCTTCTTTCCGGTTTGCTGACCGCTTTGGCGCTTATCGCCTCCTTTACGGCCGGAATTATCGCGCTTGCCGGCCAGTTCATCCTGCTGGGGGCCTTTGGGCTCTTTGGTTCCGGCGCCCTGAAGAACCGCCTCCTGCACCTGGCAATCTACCTGGGCGCGACCTTGGTGGCCCTGACGCCCTGGTGGCTCTATCTGGCCATGAGCGGCAGCCTGGGTGCCTATTTCAATAATTTTTCCTGGGTCCTGGGTAACTATCATCTGGTTTTCAGCCTGCCTTTACCCGGGTGGGGCAACGACCCCTCGCTGGCCACGATCCTCAGTTTCGGACTCCCACCGCTGGTGATCGTCATCGGCAGCCTGGTGGTTTTAAACGCGCTCCGGAGCGTCCGGGAAACCGGGGGCCTGCCGTGGAATATTCTGCTACTCCTCACGATCACGGCGCTCCTGTGGCTGAGATACTTGGGCCGGGGTGAATTAGCTTTTCTGGGGGACGTCCTGCCGTTTGCCGTCATGCTGGCGTTCTTTTTTCTTTATTACCTCTCCCGCCGCCAGCGGCGGCTGCGCGGCCTGGTGTTTCTGGCCCTGCTGCCGCTTCTGTTCATTCCGCAAAACGGCCGGCACACACTGACCGCGTTGGCCGGCAGCTTCAGCGCGAAAAACACGATTCCGGTCGAGGGCTTGACCCAGGCCCGGGCGGAGCGGCTGAGCAAAGCCTTTCTGCCGCCGGCCCAGGCCAAGCAGTTCGATGAGTTGGCGGACTATCTCGAGGAACAGGTGGGAACGGCTGAATCCTTTTTCGATTTTTCCAACCAACCCATTTTATATTTCCTGGTTCCTCGCCGGCCGGTGACCAGGGAACTCGGCACAATCTCCCAGGCCACGTTCGCGCAGCAACTGGCGGTGATCCGCGCCCTGGCCATTGCGGACGTGAAGACCGTAGTGTTTGCCGGACGCCGGGCCCGCGCCTGGGACGGGCTGCCTGTTCCGATCCGTCAATACGCGGTCTCGGAATTTTTACTGAAAAAATATTTTCCCACCAGTGTAATAGGAAACAGTGTAATCTTTTCTCCAAGTCAGGGCGAAGGGAGCGCGGAGCCCAAAGCCGTGGCCGAGTTGCTTCAGCCCTGGCCGCTGGCGGGCTTGCCGTATCGTTGGGGAAGCCTGAGCAAGTACGATCCCGGTCAGGGCGGCAGTGTGGCCCAATACCAGCCGCGCCAGGGTGCGCGGGCCGTAGAGCCGGCCGGTGTGACCATTACGGCCAAAGGGGATTCCCTGCAGGCTGCCGAGTTCGTTGGGCCCACCACACTGCGCCTGGTTGCCGAAACCCAGATAGGCGAAAAGGGCAATGTGCTGGTGCTGAAAATAAGGGCACCGGCCAGTTTGCACCAGCAAACCGCCACCCTGGCCTGGGATAAGGACGCGGCGGGCCACACCCTGTCTTTTACCCTGCAGGGAGATGGCCGCAGCCATTGCTACGTGTTCCGGGTGGGGGCGCTGCCGGGTTGGGTTTACGCCCCGTCGCGCCGGCAACTCGCCCTGCAATTGCCCGGTGGCGGCTGGCAGTGGGAGGGAACCACCCTGCTGCAGGTTCGGGATATCCCGGAATTGACCGCTGTTAAAAAAGCCGGACCATCGAAGGCCGTTGCCCCGGCGCAGCCCTGAAGTGAGCTCTCGGCACGGACGTTGAGCACCCATTTCGCACGACACGGAGGTGCAGCCATGACTGGACAGGAATTCAAAGGGGAAACCCAAGCAGAACGGCGCCGCTTTACCCGCAAACCCATCAAACTGAAAGTGTCCTATCGCTGCCTGGACCGGGGAAATGTTTCCAGCGAGCAGGCCAACCTGGCCGAAGACCTGGGCGCGGGCGGGCTGCTGCTCCACAGCCCGGATCTCCTGAAAAGAGACCAGGTCCTCATGCTGGCCCTGTACCTCCCGCCCCCGGACAAGCGCGAGGGCGAACCTAAATCCCTCGACTGCGGCGACGATGAATGTTTCCAGGTCGAAATTCTCTCCCGCGTCGCCTGGAGTACGCCTAACCGCGAAGGCGGACACTCGGCGGGGATTCAGTTCCTGGATATGGATCAGCATAACCGTAAGTGGCTGAAAGAATTCTTAGTCGATTTTAAATTGGACCAGCCGGATTCGACGATGTACACCTGACCCTGCGCCAAGAAAAAAAGCGCACTTCCCTGATTGATTGGGAAAAAAATTACCAGTTAGAAAAACGGAACGTATCCGGACCGTGGTTAAAAATTCGTTTCAATCGTGAAACAAGAATGGTACAATTTGCCTGATCTCATGTGGTCCTGAACGTCAACCCACGGCCCAACCGCGCCATTGGCGCTGAAGGCGGGGAAGGTTTGGATACGAGGAGGGCGGTATGAAAGGTTTTGGAAGCGCAGAATTCGATCGACGTCAATATCCGCGTTTGGATTTCGCCCTGCCGCTGGCGTTTCAAGACCTCGGCCAGTCCCCGCCGGAGGGCGTTTCGAAAAACGTGTCCCTGGGGGGCATGATGGCCTGTTTTCCACGGGAAGTTTCACCCTCGCAAATCCTGGACCTCACCATGCTGCTTCCCGTGGGCGAGGACAAACAAGTCTGTCGCGTGCAAGCCGAGGTGGTCTGGGTCAAAAAGGGCGACTTCGAAGGCGGCTGGTCCTGCCAGGCCGGCATACGTTTCGTGAACATGACTCCGGAATCCGAGAAAATATGGCGGGATTTCCTTGTGCTCTGGCAGGGAGAAAAATAGCCGTCCGGGCCGCGCCAGCCGCCCCGGCCGGGGCGGACAGTTAAAGTTCCGGAAACGCCGTACGATACTAACCAGAGTCGTGGCTGAACTACTCAACGAGGATGGCTGATGACGGATTCTAAGTTTGGTGAAATCGAATTTGAACGCCGCGTCTTTCCGCGTTTCGTGATTCATCTTCCAGTCAGCTATACGTTGGCAAACGGCGCGGAAGGCGCGGAAGGCGCGGAAGGCGCGGAGGGCGGGGAAGGCGTGACCAATGACGCCTCGCTGAGCGGATTGCAGATATACGTTTCCGAGAAACTCAATCCGAACGACAAAGTCAAGATAAGGCTGTCCCTTTCCGAGGGCAACACCGTGCACACGATTCAGGCCCTGGCCCGGGTTGTCTGGTTTCGGGAAAACCCCTCACATGATCCCAAACCGTATAAAATGGGTTTGGAATTCGTTGATATTTCCGCCGAGTCACTGAAGTACTTAAAATGGTTCGAACAGCTCTGGCTGAACCAGGCCAGTTGAATCCGGCGCCTCTTCCATTTTTCTTTCCTTGGATTTTCGGGACATCGAAAAAACTTGAACATCCGGGCGGGCCACGGTAATATGACAAACTAAAATTCGCTTTTTTTACGGTCTCCTACCGGTGTTTCCAGCCGGGCGGACCGGTGATGCCAAGAGCAAGCTAAGGGAGGTTTGATTATGTCTTTTCCAGCCAAAGTGATCTGGATGGACGGTAAAATGGTTCCCTGGGACCAGGCGCAAGTGCATGTGCTGACCCATGCCCTGCATTACGGCTCCTGCGCCTTCGACGGGCTGCGCATGTACGCCAATTCCCGGGGCTCATTTATCCTCCGGCTGCGGGAACACATAAAGCGCCTAGTGGATTCGGCGAAAATATATCGAATGGAAGCGCCATACACCCTGGACCAATTATGCCAGGCCGTGAAAGAGACCCTGCTGGCCAATGATTTGCGGGAGGCGTATATCCGCCCCTTTATTTTTCGAGGATACCACTCCCTGGGCCTGAATCCCTTTCAGTGCCCGGTGGTGACTGCGATGGCGGTTTGGGAGTGGGGCCCCTTTTTGGGTGAAGAAGCGCTGGAAAAGGGGGTTTCCGTGCGCATTGCCTCCTGGAACCGGCCGGCGCCCAATACC
>JAUXBQ010000343.1 GCA_030619365.1 candidate division FCPU426 bacterium
ACGCATCCGGCATACCCGGCATTCGCCAGGCGCAGCGCCGGGTTCCGCCGGTCAAGAAGACGCAAAGTCAAAAACTCTCTTTTCCTTTTCCCGCCCGAGGCAGTATAATTCTCCCGAATGAGAACGCGCCCTGAGTGTGGGGGCCAAACCTTTACGAGGAGGATCCTGTTCATGCCAGCCGAATATCCTGCCCGTCTTGCCATCGCTTATCCTGACCGCCAGCTCAACCGTCTCACCACGTTCTTCCGTCCCATCCTGGTCATCCCGATCGTGATCATCCTGGCCCTGCTGGCCGGAGGTGGGTCTGGGGCCGAGAACCAGGAAGGCAACCTGTCCCTGGCCGGGCTGGTGGTCTTGCCGGTCCTGCTCTTCATCCTCTTCCGGCTTAAATACCCGCGTTGGTGGTTTGACTGGAACCTGGCCCTGAGCCGCTTCAGCCTGCGGGTGGCGTCCTATTGCCTCCTGCTCGACGACACCTACCCCTCGGCCGAGGACGAACAGGCCGTGCGCCTGGACCTGGACTATCCGAACGCTTCCCAGGACCTCAACCGCTGGCTGCCCCTGGTAAAATGGTTCCTGGCCATCCCCCATATCGTGATCCTGATCCTGCTGGACGTGGCCGCCTTGTGTGTGGCCCTGGTGGCCTGGTTCGCGATTCTGTTTACCGGGCGCTATCCCCGGGGCATGTTCGACTTCGTGGTGGGCGTGCTGCGCTGGAACGTACGGGTGGGAGCCTATGGCTTTCTGCTGATAACGGACAAATACCCGCCGTTCTCGCTGTAGGAATATAAAAGATTCACCGCAAAGACGCATACCCGCTGCGCGGGAGAAAATCGAGAATTGAAAATCGAAAATAGAAAAGAATAAATAAAAAACTTACCACATCTCCCCCAACCCCTCTTTAGAAAAGAGGGGGGATAATTAGCGGTTTTGCGGTGATAAAGTGTGCATGGATTTTTGCCTCTGTTGGTCTAAGGTAGTGGATTTGGCCGTTGACAGAACGGGCCGGTTCCTACAAAATCGGGAGGCAAAAACATGACCGAAGAAGGAAGAATTACCATGACTGAGTTCAAAACAGTAGTGGAAGGTTTCCGGTCCGACATAAAGAAAGTCGTGGAAGCAATGAATCACGGCTTTGAAAAGGTCGGAAAAGAAATGCAAAGCACGAGAAAGGATATTCAGGGATTGAAGAGCGATAATCAAGTACTGAAGATCGACGTTAAAACCTTAAAAACCGACATGCATTCCGTGAAAGAGCAAATCGGCCTGCTGCTGGAAGGCCAGACCGAAATCCGGGCCGGGCTGAAAGAGCGCGTGACAATCCGGGATTTTGCGAAACTGGATAAGCGGGTGACCCGGCTGGAAAAGAAAATCGCCTAAGCGCATACCCGCTGCGCGGGAGAAAATCGAGAATTGAAAATCGAAAATAGAAAAGAATAAAGGCATGCTCACGCAAAGCCGCTAAGCCGCA
>JAUXBQ010000323.1 GCA_030619365.1 candidate division FCPU426 bacterium
CCGGGACGGGAGCCAAGGTAAACAAGTACGATTGGAGCTCGATCACCGATGAATCTTCGGATTTGTTGAATTTCGGGACGTCGACGATCAACGCCTTGGATTGGAACGGGGAGTATTGGCTGATGGGCGGCGGGGAGGCCCGGCTGAACAAATTCGGGCCGGATTACGAGCAGCCGAAATGGGGCCAGTCGGAGATCGTGGCGACCTCTACCCAGTTTTTCTATTCCGTGACCCTGACCGCCACGGATGACACGCCGACCGGGACCAACCTCAATTACTGGCTCACGGTGAACGGCCAACTGCCTGACCCGCACGCGTTCTGGATCCAGGCCACGCCCGGGGTGTCCACGATTTTCTCCGGGAGTTACGAAGGCACCCGCCTCAAATGGAAGGCCGAGCTGACCACGGACAACACCTCGGTTTCGCCCCGGATTGACACCATCAACCTGCAATACGAGATACCGCCGACCTATACGCCCACGCCGAGCGTCACCCTGACCGCCACGCCCACTCACACGCCCAGCCTGACCGCCACCATCACGCCCACGGTAACGCCGACCCCGACGATAACGCCCACCTTCACCATATCGCCCACGATCACACCGACGCCCACCGTGACCCCGACGCCGACGGACATTGTTTTTAGTCCGACCATTACACCCACGCTTACGGTAACGCCGACCAGCACCGAGACCGCGACCTTTACCGCGACCCGGACCATTACCGAGACGTATACCTTCACCCGCACGATCACCCAGACCAGCACTATTACCCGAACCCGCACCGTAACGCCCACGCTGACCGAAACCCCTTATTACAGCCCCACGGCCACGCCGACCATCACAGTGACCGAGACCTGGACCGCCAGCCCAACCGCCACGCCCAACCCGGAATTCACGTTCTACAACGGGTCGTTGATAGTTCCCATGGACACCAATGGCGGCCGGACCAATCAGAACTACGGCATGTGGCGGGCTTACGGGTTGGTGTATAAACTCCTTACAAACGGTATTCCCGTGCATTGGGCGATTAAGTCCTACAAGGCTTATGAAGAAACGGATTTTATCCCCTCCCGCACGACCTGCATCAGGACCAGCGCGGTTTACACCAATCCCGCCTACAACGGCGGGCCTTTCGTGATTGCCCACTCCAATTCCACGGAGGCGGTGGCAATCATGAACGCCTGGAACCAAGGCCAGAGCAACATCGTGAATGTGCATCAATTCACGCCCATCAACCCGGACGATACCTTTGACGCTCCGATATTCCGCAAGCTGCGCGCAGCGCCTAAAATCGCGATTTTCGCCAATTCGGATCCACGTGATACCTGGACCGCGGCCCGCAGTTACCTGAATGCCGCGGGCATCCGGGATTCGAACGGCAATAACTGGCCTTCTTCCTCGCCGGACGTTCTGGATGAAGATGAACTTGCCGGGCCTTCCACCATCGATCACCAAGATGGCGACTTGTTCCTCGCAACCAGCGGATTGCCGGCCTATGCCATGCTGATTAACATGCACTGGCAGGCCTATCCCATAGGACGCCCGGATTCCGGGTCTTTGGGAACCCGCACTTATGGTGCTGATTACAGCATAAGAGGATATGAAGGCCGAGGGCCTTCATCTTCCGGCGTTAGATCCACCCCGACGCCCCAGTCGCCGGCAGGACAAAGCAGCAATTATTACGGACACTGGACTGTTCCTGTTTATCAAAACGTGACCGCCCGGGCCAACGTCATTGAGGCTACGGCCGAGATGGACACCTATCTCCAGCACGGCAGCGGTCATATATATGCTCAGTGCATAGGCGTGGCCGCCTTGGAGAATAATATTATTGCCACTACGCCCTATTGGGATGATTTCGTGTACGGAGGCTATGGTCATTGGCTGACCACCAACGGCATCATTGACACCAGTGCCAATCCGGGAAACACACCGGCTGATTTTTTGAATAACCTGCCTGATGCGCCGGCGGGCCAGGCCACGGGCGATTGGACGTATCTGCCCGGCTCTTCGCAGGCGGCCTTTGGATTGGCGGCCGGCA
>JAUXBQ010000088.1 GCA_030619365.1 candidate division FCPU426 bacterium
CAGCAGGACATCATGGACCCGGCCTGGGCGCTGCGGGATTATTGCGATTCCCTATCCTGTCTCAGCGTGCTTGAACACTTTGGCCTGGGGCGCTACGGCGATCGCGTGGATTACCGCGGTCACCTTACGGGCTGGGACAACATCCATCAGACGCTGCAAGCGGGTGGTAAATTGTATTTTTCCGCGCCCATTGGCAGCCAGCGGATCGAATTCGACGCCCACCGGGTGTTCGCCATTCCGTACCTGCTGCAACTCATGGCGGGGAAGTACCGGGTGGACCGCATCGCCTTTGTCAATGACCAGGGCGAACTGGTGCTGCCCGCGCAGCGGGACGCGGCCGCCGAGAATCAGAGTTTTGGCTGTCATTTCGGTTGCGGTTTGTTTGAACTGACCAAAGTGAAATAGGCCAGCGTTCATCGGAAAGGAATACCCGGCACGATGCGGAAGACCAGAACCAAGAACCATCCCCCCCGGATGATTTCTCCGGTGAATTTGTCCGTCCAGCACCGGCCGCTGAAAGGGGCCTTGCTGCGGAAAATCGGCGGGGTCATTGACACCGGCCGGTTTATTCTCGGCCCGGAAACTCAGGCCCTGGAGCGGGAGGTCGCCCGGCGCAGTGGCGCGCGTTTTGCCCTGGGCGTTAATTCCGGGACCGACGCCCTGGTCCTGGCCTTGCGGGCCTTGAATATCGGGCCGGGCGATGAAGTGATCGTGCCGGATTATTCTTTCATTGCCACCGCCTCGGCCGTGATGCTGGCCGGCGCCAAGCCGGTGCTGGCCGATGTGGAACCGGAAACCCTGTGCCTGGATCCCCGGCAAGCGGAAAAGTGCCTGACCAAGCGGACACGCGCTATCATTCCCGTGCACCTGTACGGCCAGCCGGCGGACATGACCCGATTGCGGAAGCTCGCCCGGTCCACGCGGATTCCGCTGATCGAGGACAACGCCCAGGCGCTGGGCGCGACCTGGCAGGGGCGGCCGGGGGGCGCCCTGGGCGACCTGGGGTGCCTCTCCTTCTTTCCCACCAAGAATCTCGGGGGCTTGGGGGACGGCGGCATGGTGCTGACCAACAGCGCCCGCCTGGCCGCCCGGGTGGAGCGTCTGCGCCAGCACGGCGAGAACCCCAAGTACTATCACCACGAACTCGGCCTGAATTCCCGGTTGGATGAGATCCAGGCCGCGGCCCTGCGGGTTAAATTGAAATGGCTATCCCGCTGGAACAGCCGGCGCCGGTCCATTGCGGGCCAATACAACCGCGCGTTTCAGGACCTGCCGCTTACCTTGCCCCAAGTCCGGCCGGGCGCGACCCATGTGTACCACCAGTACACGCTGCGTCTCGCCAACCGGGAGGCTCTACAACGCCATCTGCGTGAACACGGCATTGCCACCGCGATCCATTATCCCCTCCCCATGCACGCCCAGCCCATGTTAGCGCCCCTGGCGCCAAAAAGCCGCCGCTTCCCAATCAGCACCCGGGCTGCCCGGGAAGCGCTCTGCCTGCCCGTGGCGCCGGAACTGACCGACGCGCAAACGCGCTATATTATCCAGGCCGTGCGGGCCTGGTTCCGGGCGTAAGCATGGTGAAACGCGGGCCAGCCCCCATACGAAAAAAAGCCGCGCCTGGGCGTACCCCCTTGCATGTGCTAATGGCCGGCTGGTTGCCGCTCAGCCCGGAAAACCGCAAATACCTCGATCCCGCCCTGGTGATCATGGCCCTGGTCCTGGCCTGGTTCGGCCAGGAACAATTTCTTGCCCGGCAACTGCAGTCCGGTTTGTGGCTATGGGCCCTGGCCGCCCTGTTGGCCGGCGTGGCATTCTGGCGCCAGCCGGACCGCGCGCCATCCGCTTTCGAACTTAAACCGAAATGGGAAGCCCTGGCGCTGGGCCTCATTGTGCTGTTGGCCCTCTCCGTGCGCTGGTGGCGCGTGGACGTGCTTCCGAACGGCTACTTTTTTGACGAGGCGGTCAACGCCTTGATCGGTCTGCAGATCCTCGAGGATCCCAAGTACCTGCCCATGTTTGGTCCCTACGAAGCGCCCATGCCCATGCTCTACCAGTATCTCAACGCCCTCGCGATCCAGCTTGGCGGCGTGAGCGCTTATGCGACCAAGTTCGTGCCCATGCTGCTCGGGACCGTCACAGTGGCGATGTTCTATTTCCTGGCGCGGCGTATTTTTTCCGTGCCCCTGGCCCTGGCCGCGACCGTGCTGCTGGCCCTATTCCGCTGGCACATCAATTTTTCCCGGGTAAATTTCGTCGGCATTGCCACCCCTCTGTTCGCCACGGCCGCGGTCTACTTTCTTTTGCGCGGGCTGGAGACCAAGAACCGCTGGCATATGGCGTTTTCCGGCATGGCCGTGTCCCTGGGGCTGTACACGTACTACGCCTCCAATCTCGTGCCGTTCATTCTCGGTCCGTACCTGGTCATGCAGCTGGCCTGGGACCGGAAGTTTTTCAAGGAGCAGTGGGCGGGCCTGCTGGTGTTTCTGGCCGCTTCCCTGGCGGTTTTTGCGCCACTGGGTTATTTTGCCCTGACCCATCCCGACCGTTTTTTCATGCGCAACAACCAGGTGCTGATTTTCAACCACGCGCCGCCTGACCAGGCCCTGGCCGCCCTATGGACCAATGTGAAAACCACGCTCCTCATGTTCAATTATTTCGGCGACACCAACGGCCGGCACAATATTCCCGAGGTTCCCATGCTCACGCCCCTGGCCGGTATTTTCTTCGGCCTGGGACTGGTGTACGCCATTACGCACCTTCGCCGCCGGCACGTGTTCCTTACCTTGCTGTGGTTCGTGGTCGCCCTGGTGCCCGGGTTTTTGACTATTGAAGCGCCCCAGGGCTACCGGTGCATTGGCGCCATCATACCCGTCACGCTCCTGACCGTGTTCGGACTGGAGCGGCTCTGGCATTTGACGCGCGAACTGGCCCGGCCCGTTGGTTGGCAACGCTGGCTGCCAATGGGGATGCTGGGCGTGCTGGTCCTGCTCATCGGCGCGCGCAACTTGACGGACTATTTCGACCGGCAGGCCAAGAACATGATCTGCTGGTCCGAATTTTCCTCCGGCGAAGCGGCCATGGGCACCTGGCTCCACGACCTGGGGCCGACCTATCATGCGTACATTTCCGCCCGGTCGTTTAATTACCCCACCATACGCTTTCTGGGCAAGCCTCACCTGGACTACGAGCCGCTCAATCTGGCGAGCGCCATGCCTTCCAATTACCCGGGAAATAAAAACATCTCTTTTATTCTGCGCCCCATTCACGACGGCGCGCTTTCGGTCCTGAAGTATTACTACCCCAACGGCCGGGCGCAGCTGCATTACAGCCCGTACGAGTACGTCCTCTTCGGTTCTTTTGAGGCGGAGCGCGAGGCCTTGCTCGCGGGCCGGGGATTGCAGGGCGAGTATTGCGACGCGGTTGGCCGGAAAGTCAGCGCGCCGATGGGCAGCCAAGGTTTTTCCTTTGACCCGGGCCAACACGGTCTGCAGGCACCGGTGGACGCCACCTGGACCGGCAGCCTGAGGGTGCAAAAATGGGGGTATTATCAATTTCGCCTGGAAGGCGCCGAATGGTTTCGGATAGCCATCAATGGCCTTCGCGTCAGGCCCAAGGGTGTGGAACTGGCGCAGGGGAACCACGCGCTGCGGATCCAGGCGCGAATCCCGGCAGGGCGCGGGCCGGCCGGACTGTACTGGAAACTTGCCTCGCCGGGCTCGCAAAAACAGGAAGTGGGCTGGCGCTGGAGCAAGGATGGATTCAAGCTGGGGAACGTGGGGAACCGGGCGGAAAAATGGAATGCCTGGAAACCAGTGCCCGGCCATGCCCTGTCCCCCCGGGACCGGGTTTACGGCCTGTACGGCACATATTATCGTTCGCTGGAATGGGAGGGGGAGCCGATCTTTCGCCGCGTGGATCCGCTCATCTCCCTGATCGGGCATGACTTTGTTACCGCCTCGCCGTTTTCCATCCGCTGGCAGGGCACGCTGGAAGTTCCCCGCGACGGACATTACACATTCGGCACCCTATCCAATGAACAATCCTGGGTGTGGATCAACGGTCGGCAAGTCGTGGCCAACGAGAAGCCGGACCAATACGCCTCGGGCCGCATCCAATTGACCGCCGGCCGGCACCCGATCCGGATCGATTACCGGTCCCAGACCTCGGAGTATCCGCGGATCATCCTGTACTGGACGCCCCCGGGCCGGGCCAAGGAAAAAGTTCCCTTCCAGGCGCTTATCCCCGCAACCCGCGCGCCCGGGCGCCAGGCGCCCAGGACACGGCCATGAACCTGGTGAAGAAAAAAAGATTCTGGCTGGGGCTGGTCATTGCGGCCGTGTTTCTCTATCTGGTGTTCCGCCAGGTGGACCTGGGGGAATTGACGGCCGCGCTGCTTAACGCCGATTACCGCTGGCTGCTGCCGGCGCTGGCAGTGTACCTGCTGGGATACCTGCTCCGGGCCGTGCGCTGGAAATACCTGATGAACAGCATCAAGCCCATGCGCTGGCAGGAACTTTTTCCGCCGCTCATCCTGGGATTCATGGTGAACAATGTTCTTCCCGCCCGGGCCGGCGAATTCGTGCGCGCCTACGTGGTCGGCAAGCGGGAAGGGGTCTCCAAAAGCTCGGTCTTCGCCACGGTCGTCATGCAACGCGCCTACGACGGCCTGGTCATGGTCCTGTTCGCCGGCCTGGTGCTGTATCTGTTTCGCTTGCCCCAGGGCGAAGGGAACGCCGAATTTGTCAGCCTGGTCAACACGGTCGTGAACATCACCACAGTCCTGTTTGTCTGTGTCTTCTTTTTTCTCTTCGCCCTGATCACCTGGAAGGAACGCGCCGTGGCGGTCCTGACCTGGTTTACGCGCCTGCTGCCGGAAACCCTGCGCCGACTGGCGGATCGCATGGTCGCCTCGTTCATCGAGGGCTTTGCCGTATTGCGCAGCCGCAAGGACAGCCTGCTGGCGTTCGGCTTTTCCCTGCTGGCCTGGAGCGGCGAGAGTGCGGCCTATTATTTTATTTTGCGGGCCTTCGGCCTCTCCCTGCCGATTTACGCCTCGGTCATGCTGATGGCCATCGTCAATTTGGGCATCATGATTCCGTCTTCACCCGGGTATATCGGGCCCTTTGAGTTTTTCGGCGTGGGCACGCTGCTCCTGTTCGGCGTGGACAAGAGCCTGGCCCTGCCCTGTGTGCTGATGATCCACACCATGGTCTGGCTGCCCATCACGCTGTGGGGCTTCTATTACATGTGGACCATGAAACTGAGTTTTCGGGAAATGGAAGCGGCCGCGCCGGATGAACCCGGGCCGGCCGCGCCCGGGCAAGGAGCGAACTGAAGATGCGCATTGGCATTATTGGCGCCGGCCTGGCCGGACTCTCCGCCGGGCTGGACCTGGCGCGGGCCGGGCACCAGGTGGTGATTTGCGAACAGGGGGCCGAGACCGGCGGGTTGGCCGGGACCTTCCCTTACGGCGGTACGCGCCTGGAGACGTTTTATCACCACGCGTTTACCACGGACCGGGAAACCATCCAGCTGATCCACGAATTGGGGTTGGGGGACAAGTTGCTCTGGCGGGAAACGCCCATGGGCATTTTCCAACTGGGCCGGGTCATGAAATTCGCCTCGCCCTGGGATCTACTCCGGTTCACCCCGCTCTCCTTTGTCAACCGCCTGCGTTTCGGCCTGGCGGTGCTGTACCTGTCCCGGGTCAAGCAGTGGCAGAAGTACGAGCGGGTGCGCGTCAAGGACTGGATCCAGCGTGTTTTCGGGCAGCAGGCTTGGGACGTGATCTGGGGCCCGCTGCTGCACGGGAAATTCGGAGAGTACGCGGCGGAAATCGGGATGCCCTGGTTCTATTCCCGGATCCATACACGCGCCGGCAGCCGCGAAAAGGGCATGACCAAGGAAAGCCTGGGTTATCTGGAAGGCAGTTTTCAGGTTCTGCACGATGCGCTGGCCCGCGCCATCGGCGAGGCGGGCGGCAGCGTGCGCTGTGGCGAGAAGGTCCAGGCCTTGCGGATATCCCGGGGGCGGCTGGTCGGTTGGAAAACCTCGCGCCGTAGCGAGCGGCTGGACGCCGTGCTCGCCACGCAGGCGCCGCCGGCCCTGCTGGGGATCCTGCCCGCCGGTCTGAAGGGTGAATACTGGGAACGCTTGCGCGGCGTGACTTACCTGGGTAATATCTGCGCGGTGCTGACCGTGAAACGCTCATACTCGCCCATCTATTGGATGAACATACCCGATGTGAAGAGCCCGTTCATTGCCGTGATCGAGCACACCAATTTCATTGACAAGCGGACCTATGGCGGACGGCACACGCTCTATCTTTCCAACTACCTGCCGATCAGCCATCCCCGCTACCGGGCCGCTGACCGGGAAGTTTTACGGGAATTTTACGCCTATCTCGCCAAGGTGCTGCCGGCGTTTTCCGCGAAAGACGTGACCGAGGCGCGGGTGTTTCGCACGCCCCATGCCCAGCCGGTCATCCGGGCGGGATACAGCAGCTCCCTGGTGCCCCACACCTCGCCCGTGCCCGGGTTGTACCTGGCCAACATGGCCCAGATCTACCCCGAAGACCGGGGCATGAGTTATAGCATCCGGCTCGGCCGGCGCGCGGCCAAGCGGGTGCAGTCTTACGTGCCGTCCGCGGCGAGTAACGGGCGCGCGGCTGCCAAGCAGGCGGCCGGAAAGAAAAGCAGCCGGGCGGTGGCCAAACCGGCCACGGTAAAAATAAAGATCAAATTAAAAAAATAACATACTCGGCCTGGTCGTTTGCGGCCTAGGGTAAATGATTATTGGCTAAAGTGGAGTAACTTAAAAGACCCGGACGGCCCCGGGCGGGACAGGATGCGCATGGATTTGCCCAAGCTGAACATCTCGGTGTTTTTTCCGGCCTACAACGAGGCGGACAACCTGGAGCGCCTGACCCTGCGCACGGTGGAATCCCTGCGCCGGCTCGCCGCCGAGTGGGAAGTCATCATTGTGGATGACGGCTCCCGCGACCGCACGCCGGAGGTCGCCCGCCGGTTGACCGGCGAGCTGCCGGGCGTGCGCTACCTGCGGCACGAAAAAAACCAGGGATACGGCGGCGCGGTCAAGACCGGGCTCAAGGCCGCCAAGCTGGACTGGATATTTTTTACCGACGGTGACGGCCAGTTTGACACCGCGGAGCTGGCGCTGCTCCTGCCCGCCACCGCGCGGGCGGATTTCGTCGCCGGGTACCGTCTTAAACGGCAGGACAGCCTGCTCCGTTCGCTGAACGCGTTCGCCTGGGGCATGCTGGTCCGCACGCTGTTTGGTTTGCACGGACAGGTGCGGGACATCGATTGCGCGTTCAAGCTGTTCCGGCGCCGGGTAGTGGATGAGACCGAGTTTCACGCCAGCGGCGCCATGATTTCCACCGAGCTCCTGGTGCGGGCCAAGAAGCTCGGCTACCGTTTGGCCGAAGTCGGCGTGCACCATTATCCCCGCCTGGCCGGACAGCAGACCGGCGCCAACCTCAAGGTCATTGCCCGGGCGTTTAAGGAACTCTTCCGACTGTATAAGGATTTACGCTAGTGTGCGGAAATATTGACTGCGAGGTTGTCGCCTGACGCCATGGTTCGCTCCATATCTAAAAATCGCATCATCCGGAATATTTACACCAAGCTGGCGCCGTTCTATGACACCTTGGAGCCGGTCCTGACGCGGGGACGGGGCGTCGCCTGGAGGCAGCGGGCGATCGAAGTCGCCGGCCTGGTCAAGCCGCACCGTGTGCTCGACGCCTGCGCGGGCACCGGGCAGCTTTCCCTGCAACTGGCCAACACCTTCGGCTCGCACACCAACGTCGTGGCCGTGGATTTTTGCCCGGCCATGGTGGCCCAGGCCAAACAGCGGCTGCGCACACAGCATCTGAACCGGCGCGTGGAATTCAAGACCGAAAACGTCGAGATCATGCCCTTTCCGGACGAGTTTTTCGACGCGGTATTTCTGGCCTTCGGTCTCCGCTTTGTCTCGGACATCCGCACCGTACTCAAGGAATGCCAGCGAGTGCTGAAAAAAGACCGTCCCCTGGTAATTTTGGAGCTGGCCGTGCCTGCCAACCCTTTCCACCGCTTGTTCACGCACGTGTACCGGGAATATTTTTTTCCGATCTGGGGGTGGGGACAAGGGCGGATTCCCACCGCGCTCCTGCACCCCATGCATGATTCCCTGTTGCACTACCCGGAAGCCGACAAGCTGGGACGCATGCTCGTTCGGGCCGGCTACCACGAGGTGGAATACGAACGTTTGGGCGGCGGCTTCGCCACCCTCCACCGCGCCATAAAACCCGGGGAAGAAGAGTAGGGGATGATTTTAGTTGCAAAAGCGGCGCATTCGTAAAATAATATTTCCAGCATACCCGGAGGAGAGCGAAATGGTTCGCATACGTATTCCCAAACGGGAAATTGAAGATTTTTCCTCTCGCTGGAAAATAAAAGAACTGGCATTTTTCGGTTCCGTATTGCGGGAAGACTTCGGTCCGGAAAGTGATATTGACGTATTGGTGTCATTTTTGCCTGACGCCAATTGGTCATTGTTTGATCATGTCGATATGCAGGAAGAGCTGGAAAGGATATTCAACCGAAAAATCGACCTGATCAGCCGCCGGGGGATTGAACGCAGCCGCAACACCATCCGCCGTCAAGCCATTCTTGCATCGCTGGAGCCGTTTTATGTCGCGGCGTGACGCCGGTTATTTACTGGATATGTTAGAGGCTGCCAAATTGGCCGGGTCTTTTGTGCAGGGCAAAGATAAGCACTTTTTTTTAGATAATGTCATGCTGCAATCCGCCGTGATACGGCAGTTGGAAATAATAGGAGAGGCGGCGAAACGAATTTCCGAGGAGACCAGGGCCAAATATCCTGAATTGGCCTGGAAGAAAATAGCCGGCATGCGCGACATCCTGATTCATGCCTATGATCACGTGGATTTAGTGGAAGTATGGAATATTCTGGAACAATCCCTTCCTGATGTAATTTCACGACTCGATAAAATAATGAAAAACATTGAATAAATAATGAATCCCACCTGTCTAATCAAGAAGAGCATATTAAACTATCGGGAGCAAAGGAGTTGTTCGTGAAAAAGTATATGTTTCTGCTCATATTGTGCGCACCTTTAACGGTCTTTGCGGACGGCAACAACTACGGTTCGGCCGCATATCTCTTTCAGGGCGTGGGCAGCCGGGCCTCGGGCATGGGCGGCGCCTTCGTGGCCCTGGCGGACGACGCCACGGCCGGCTACTGGAACCCGGCCGGGTTGGGCCAGATGGATCTCTATATGTACCAGGCTGGCATGCAATATGCTTTTTTGGCCAATGACATGAGTTCCAGTTATCTTTCCTATGTTTTCCAGGTGCCCGAGGTGGGCGGTTTTTCCATCTCCTGGATCAATTTCAGCATTGGCGACCTGGAGGGACGGGATGACAGCGGCGCGCCGGCGGACAGTTTCGGCAGTTCGGAAAACACCGTAATCCTGAGTTTTGGGCGTAAAGTTTACTCCTTGGTCAAAGGACTGGCCCTGGGCGCGAACCTGAAAATACTGCACCAGGGAATCGGCGAATTCACGGCCGTGGGCCATGGCCTGGACCTGGCCGCCCTGTGGCAGCCGCTCTTGTACTGGGATCACACCGTGGGTCTCAACGTGCAGAATATTTTCCAGCGCCTGTATTGGCAAACCGACAGCCGAACCATGGATCCCTCCCTGGTCAATGTAAAGCTGGGCGTGGCCCTGAAGTTCCTGCCCTCCACGGATCA
>JAUXBQ010000285.1 GCA_030619365.1 candidate division FCPU426 bacterium
ACCGCAGGATGACTGTGTGGCTGAAGATGATAATTGCGAACGAGGCCGGTTCGGCCGGGTCCAACTGGCGTATAAACGCTGGCTGGCCGCGGCGCTCAAACACCGCTACCTTACCCTGGTGGCGCTGATCATACTGCTGGCCGGGTCGTTATTCCTGGGCACCCGCCTGGGTTTTGTGTTTATGCCCAGTGCCGGAGCCGTGGAGCTGCTCATTCTGGCCAAAATGCCGCAAGGCACCAATCTGGACGCCACGCTGCGCGAAGTAAAAAAAATCGAAAAGATCGTCATGCAATTGCCCGAAACCGAGCTGGAATCGCTGCACGTGCGGGTGGGAACCGAGGCCGCGGGAATCCTGGATCCCAAACCCGGCGCTGGCACACACAAGTCCACCATGCAGATATACTTGACGGCCGAAGAAGACCGCGCGCGGGATGCCACCATCATTCTGGAGGAATTGCGCGGGAAGATTAACGCAAAGATCGAGGACGGCCGGATTTTCCGGCAACTGGACCTGAAAATGCAAGTCCAGGCCTTAGGCCCGCCGGTGGGCAAACCGGTCAACGTGGAAATACGGGGAGAGAACATCGCCACGCTCGGCGCCATTGCCGGGCAGTACGCTGAATATTTAAGGGGAATTCCCGGCGTGCATGACGTGAACATCGACCTGGAGGAAGGAAAAACCGAGTATCGCTACACCATAAACGAGGAAGTGGCCGCCACCACCCAAATTTCGACCCGCGATATCGCCACCACCCTGCACGCGGCCTTTAGCGGGAGCGTGGCCACCAACGTACAGCGGGGAACGGACGATATAGACATCCGGGTCAGGTTTTCCGAAGCCGCGCGGCGGGACCAGAAAAGCCTGGGAGACGTCATGATCGCCAACCAGCAGGAAGGCCTGGTGCCCCTGGACCGGGTTTCCAACATGGTCAAACAGCCGGGGTATTCCATGATCAACCGGCTCAATTTCAAGCGGATCGTACAGGTTCAGGCCGAGGTGGATACCGGCCAAATTACTTCTCTGGAAGTGAACGGCATGCTCAGCAGGCAGTTTGCCGGGATCGAGGACGAGAATCCCGGCTACACGGTTACTTATGGCGGGGAGCATGAGGAAACCAACGAAAGAATGAGCGAACTGGGCGTGCTGTTCATCTTCGCTTTGTTCGTGATCTTCATCATCCTGGCCGTTTTCATGAACTCGTTGCTGCTGCCGGTCGTGGTCATGAGCGCCATTCCCTTTGGACTGGTGGGAATGATGCTGGCCCTGTGGGCCCACCAGGAGACCATTTCGTTCATGAGCACGCTGGGATTTTTCAGCCTGGCCGGTGTGATCGTGAGCAACACCCTGGTACTGGTGCAGTTCATCACTAACCAGCGTGCCCGGGGAAAAGGATTGAAGGACGCCCTGCTGGAAGCCGGGGTGCTCCGCCTGCGTCCGGTTCTTCTCACCAGCGGCACCACGGTTCTGGCCTTGTTTCCCACCATATACGGCCTGGGCGGCAAGGATCATTTCGTGGCCCCGCTGGCCCTGGCGTTTGGCTATGGCCTGATATTCGCTACTTTTGTCACCCTGGTGCTTATCCCGTGCTTCTATTATATTGCCGAGGACATGAAGACCGGAACCGCCAGGTTCCTGTTGAAGCTGGGCATTAAAATGAACGGCTCTGTTTATTGCCCAATAAACCCGGAGGGAGCGCCGGTGGCCCTGCCTCGGGTGGCCGTGCAGACGGCTGGGAAAAGAGGCGCGCGACTGAAAAAGGGTTATGGAAGTAAGCGAAAAACACCAGACAGATTCTAAAAGCGTAATTCGTGCCAAGCCTTCATCAGGGTTTCTGCGCTGGCGCGCAGGGCCTGGTCCTCCACTGCGGACAGCGTGGGCCTCAATGTGGATACCACGCCCGCGGCGCCCACCACCCGGGGCAGGGAAAAGCTGACCGGAGCATAGTCTTTCAAATCGTGGTTGCAGACGGACAAAGTGAAAACCGTGCGTTCGTCGTCCCGGATGGCCCGGACGATACGCCCCAGTCCCGCGCCAATGCCGTAGTACGAGGCTTTCTTCCCTTCGATGATGCGGTACGCCGCGCGCCGCACGCCGTCGTCGATCTTCGCCTTGGCCGCGTCGTTCAGCGCGTGCCCGCTTTGCTCGGCGAACTCAGCCAGGGTCACGCCGCCCACCTGGGCATTGGACCAGGCCAGGACCTCGGAATCCCCGTGCTCGCCCAGCACGTAGGCGTGCACGGATTGGGGCGCCACCTTCAGGTGTTCGCCCAGCAATGAGCGAAATCGGGCTGTGTCCAGAATGGTACCGGATCCCAGCACCCGCCCGTCAGTTAGGCCGGAGATCTTGGTAACGATTTCAGTGATCAGATCCACGGGATTGGACGCTACCACGAGCACGGCCTCTGGCGCATGTTTCAGGACCAGGGGAGTGACCTGCTGAAACACCTTGACGTTTCGCTCGAGCAGTTGCAGACGGGTTTCCCCGGGTTTTTGACTGACCCCGCAGGCCAGAATTACCGCGCGGGCTCCGGCCAGGTCCTGGTAATCGCCGGCTCTGACCCGGGCGGCAGAGGCAAAGGGCGCGGCATGCGAAATGTCCTCGGCCTGCGCCACAGCCAGTTTTTTATCCAAATCGATGAGAACGATTTCGCTGGCCACCCGGCGCAGAACCATGGCATACGCCGTGGAACTGCCGACAAACCCGCACCCAATTACACCGACTTTCATGACAAGTCTCCTAGCTAGTTTCTGTTGTGGAAAGGACGATTTTTGATTTACTAAATATTCCTCTCCTCTTGGGAGAGGATGAAGGAGAGGGATTTGTCTTTGTCGCAAGAAGCTTATACCCCCTCCCCGGT
>JAUXBQ010000313.1 GCA_030619365.1 candidate division FCPU426 bacterium
ACAAAATCCCTTTATTTTTAGGGCTATTCTTATTTAAAAAATGATATTACCACCCGGAATGGGTCACGTCAAATTAATAATCAGACGAGGTTCGCCAAGGAAGGAAACGGTCTGAACTTCAAGATCAATCTCAATTATTCCCAATATTTAAGCGTTTTCGAGCACCAAGTCATACGCTTGATTACTTTCCATTCCAGGTCTGGGACGCGGTCTACCGCTTATGCAGTTTTGCGCCCAATTCCGCGATTTGCGCCTCTTTTTGCCTAAGCGCCTCACCCACTATTTTCAAATGTTCGGCCTGCTTTTGCAGCACGGCCAGCATTTCGGCCCGGTCTTGGCGCATTTTATCGGTCACATCGAGCATGATCGAATTTTCCGTTGGTTTTAGGCCGCGTTGGCTGCACAATGCGATCACGTACTTGTCCTGTTTCTGATCCAACGTGGGCCGGAATCCTTCGGAAGTATATTTCAGGCGGTATTCCTTCCATCCCTTTCCGGTCCGCCGCAGGTTCCAGATGCAGGACATTGGGTAGAGCGCGTGTCCCAACAGCGCGACGTTCTTAAAATAGCCTTTTAAAAATTGGTTGAATTCATCCGGGTAGAATTCTTTGAAGTGGAATTCATTGTTAAAGTGGGGCTCATCGGTATAGGTCTGTTTGTTGGGCGTCGAGACCACAAACAGCCCGCCCGGCTTGAGCAGGCGCTTCACTTCCGTCAAAAACGCCACCTGTTTCTCCGCGTCCACGTGCTCGATGGTTTCAAACGAGACGATCACGTCGAACACCTTTTTACCCGGCACGGGAATGGCGTCCACCGAGCCCACCTGAAAGTCCAGTTGCGGGCCGGCGTAGTGCTGCTTGGCGTACGCCACGGTTTCCGGGTGGATATCCACGCCAATTACTTTTTTTGCCTGCTGGGACAGCAGATGAGCGCCATAGCCTTCTCCGCAGGCAATATCCAGCACGGTCTTGTTTCCGGCCAAAGCCGTGGCATAGAGATAGCGGTGCCAATGTTCATAGCTGATATCCGGATCAGCCATGGAGGATATATAGCGCTCTCCGGTGGCTTCCAACTCTGGCATAGTGAACTCCTTCCCTCAGGTTTCGTCCGCGTTCCAGACCGCAGGGGACTTTATTTAAGCAGATTTTCATTGCGAGTGCAATTGCTGATAGACCGCTCCCTGCGTCCGTGAAATTTTCTCCCAGTTGAATTGCTCCCGGGTTTTTTGTCTGCCCCGCTCGCCCAGCTCCTGCTGCCGCTGGGGGTCATTCAGCAACCGCATGAGCGTCTCGGCCAGTTCGGGAGAAGACGCGCGCACCACTTCCCCGTCCACGCCGGGCCGAATGATTTCACGAATGGCCGGGATATCCCCGCCGATCACGGGCTTGCCCGCGAGCCAGGCTTCGGTAAAGACCCCGCCGAAGCTCTCCTGGCGCGAGGGCAGGCAGAACACTGCGCAATCCGCCAGGGCCGCCCATTTATCAGCTTCGGTCACCGTGTCTTTTTCGATCACCCGTGGATCGCGCACACTGCGAAACAACCTTTGCGAGTAAGCGGTGCGCGGCCCGATAAACGCAAAACGCGTTTCCGGCAATTGTTGCCAGACGAGGGGCATGGCGCCCAGCAGCAGGTCGAGGCCCTTATAGGCGTACTTTTGGCCTAACCACAGCACGACCGGCGCCGGTGAGCCGAAATAGCCGGGAGCGGGCATCCGGGTCGGCGGCTGAGGCGCGTGCCCTATGACGTGAATTCGCTCGGGCCGCACGCCCATGTTCTGTAAAAGGTTTTTTTCAGCCCGGGTCAGGGCCATGACCGCGTCCGCCTCTTGGTAGAGCCGGGCATACCAGCGCCAGCGCCAGCCTGACCATTTAGGATGATGAAAGGGGGTAAGCACAAAAGGTACGCCCCGCGCCCTGGCCAGTTTGCACGCGGCCCAGGCCAGGAATTCCCGCCCCGCGCGCCCGGCGTGAACCACGTCCACTGGCCCGATGTTCTGCTCCAATTTCCTGTACAGAGCTTGGGAAATCCGTTGCACCGAGGCGCCCATGGCCGCATAGTACGTCCAGGCCCAAAAAGCCAGGCGCTTCCGGTCCACAGGCTCAAAATTCAGCAGGGTCACGTTCACGCCGTCCTGAGTGTACGTCGCGTTTCCCGGTGCGTTCAAGGTCACCCCGCGCAGCCAATCCGTGCGGTTCTCTTTCCAGTGACAGACCACGCGCACGG
>JAUXBQ010000256.1 GCA_030619365.1 candidate division FCPU426 bacterium
CATACTATTTCAGTATTTCCTAGCAAAGGTAAAACAACCGCAAATATGGATCCTAAAAATATTGACAAGCCCAATCCTATTGCAAAATATATTACTTGTTGCCTGCCCACTCCTATCGAGGTCTTATATTTTTTATATAAATTTCTAGCAGCCCAAATAAAATTTCCTATAAATAAAATAGCATAAACACTATAGCCCCTAATATCAAATTCGATTTGATCTAGTAATGATTTACCAGGATACACCGCCTTAACAAATGTGTTTGTAAAAAATAATAAAAACCCAATTAAAACAGCAGGTAAAACCAGCCATAATTTTGACCAAATGCCAATTTGTTTTTCTTTCCGAGGAAATACCCAGGAAAATGCTAAAAAAGAACTAGTTATAAAAAAACCCATTAGAAACATTAAGTTCGTCAGCAACATCATTACCGGCTTGTTTAAAACAAGTGGGCTGACGACAAATCCGATACATACTGACCAAATCCCCATAACTACGCTAAGAAACATAAATATTCGATGAATTATCAATTTGGGCTTTTTCAGGAAAACAAAAATACCCATGGCAATTTCTATAACTGCTATCAATACCGTCAAGTTTAGTATTAGCATCGCAACCTCTTGAGTGACTGTTAGATCAATTTATTTATTTTAGCTTTCAATATAGTTGCGTATTTAAAAAAAACAAAAAATGGGGTTCCATACAACTTTTCAGGCTTTTGATTACAAGATTCGCACATCTTGGTGGGCCCCTTCTTTTCTTTCATTTCTAAAATCTCTTTTAACGAATTATGCATAACATTACCATGTTTTTCCGTTAAATTCTGATCATTACAACAACACGAATCTCCGAAAGGAGATATGAAATAATTTCCATACCAAATGCAAGGATATTTAAATGACCTTAATAAATCAAATAGATCATAATATCGAGGATAAAATCTTCTCAATGACATGTTCATCGAAATTCTCACACCATCAATATCTTTTTTATTATATTCCGAAAAGTAATCTTTATAAACATCTATTCCTTTAAATAATTTGGTAATAGCACCAGTCCTATTTGAAACCGCAGGAAATATAAGAAGATTAATTTTTTTCAATCCATTTTTTTTCGCTAACTGTGCAAGGAAATTAATCGTCTTCGGAAAATCTGTCCGAATATACTTATGATGGGGCGGGGATATATGAAATTCGAGATCAGGAATTTTGCTTTCAACTTTTCTGGATATTGCTTCTTCTATGTGAGTAGCAACTTTTTTTATTAAAGAAGTTCCCATTTCGGGCTTCATCATTACAATTTCACCATAGTGTTCTGGATCGGAGGTGGGAAATGATATTTTTAAAGATATTCTATTTTGAGACAGAGCATCAAATATTTCTCCGGTTAAATTCAATCCATTGGTCACAATAGAAACTTCTGGTGGAGGCCACTTATTAAAGTTCCAATTATGCTGAAGGTCCCCAAACAATCGCATTCTTCTGGAAAACTCAGGATGCAACGTCGGCTCACCATCGCCAGAATTCGCAATATACCTAATATAAATCCCGTCGTGTGCAGCTTCTATAATGCGAGATATTAATTTTTCAGTAATAATATGGGATTGATACGCCTTAGGACCAACAAAAGAAGATTTATTAACACCGCAGGTTATGCAGTTATAATTACAGATTCCGTGGACAAGACTGTTGTTAATAGAAAGATAACGTTTAGATTTCATATATTTTTTAAATTATAATAAAATCACACAACATAGTTAAATATCCTTCTAAGCAAAATTCATTACGGATCCCAACAATTTTACTTTATCTGACAGTTTAACACGATGTTCATATTTTTGGGCGCAACGTTTCAATATTTTTGAAAGATAACTCATGTTAAGTCTGCCGGAGATATAGCAAGCATCGCGAGGCCCAACCCACTCAAAGGCGTCATTAATTCTTTGGTTCTTAGTCTTCGTACCTGCCGGTAACCCTTCGGGGTAGACATCATAAGATACGCCTGTTAAACGATCTATTTTACAATTAAGGTATTCGGCAGTTCTCTCAAGAATCATACGTGTATATAAATCCCTTATTGGTTCAGTAGAAAGTTTGACATCACGAAGTGAATGAAGAAAAACACTCGCAACATTCCGATTATGCGTCCTAACCACGATATCGGGCTCTTTATATCCTTGTCTTTCGGCATTTTCGACAGCAATCTTCCAAAGAAGCGCATTTGCAACGAGACCAACACCTGATGGCTGGTATTCAGGCATAACCATCGCAGCGTTCAAATAGAAAAGGTAAGGAGTGACGAAGGAACCTGCCCCAAAAGCAACCGGATTCCCTTTTTTTCTGACCACAACCAGCCAATCAACCCAAACTGCGACCTTGGTTAATTTATCGCCACTAAGGAATTTATCCGCATCGCTTTCATCTTGTTCAAAAGCCTTAAGTAAAACGTCGCCCAATTCCTCGGTGACTTGTTTAAAGAGGCCTGCTGCCATGATTTTGCGGCCTGGATCCTGAATAATTTCTGCCTCGAAGCCACCTTTAAGTTGGTAATACTCACTGCTCTCAAAATACCCTTCGCGCGGTAGTACTTCAGGCTGCCGGTACGGTCTGATCCCTGGCAATTTCGTCAACGGCTCCAAAACCGCGGAATTCGTCATTACCCCGACTGCTGTACTCATATCTCATCCCCCCTTAGTTGGTACAGCAATCGTCTACAAACACGCCACGCGCAGGGTGTCGCTGATCATCAGATCAACTTCCCGCTGGCTGATGACCGGCTCGGCCTGCTGCTGTTGGCGCCTGGTTTTGAACTCCACGATCTTCTCGCTCTTTTCCGCGGCCTGGCCCACGACCTGCTTGATGTTCCGCACGTCAAAGGGCTTGCCCACGAAATTGACCGCACCGCCGCCCGGGTAGCGCTTCACGCTCTCCTGGTCGTCCCAGGCGGACATGATGACCATCTGGGAGTCCGGCGCGAGCTGCTTGAGGTAGGACATGGTCTCCACCCCGTTCAGGCCGGGCATACGGTAGTCCATGAGCACGACTTCCGGCACCTGCTGGAAAGTGCGCTTCAAGGCCTCTTCCCCGCTGGCGGCGAAGGTGAGCTCGTACTCGTCTTCAAATACCGTTTTAAGTGCTTCGCGTAGTCCCTGGTTGTCGTCAACGATCAACATCTGTTTCCTAGACATCGTAAACCTCCTTGTTAAATTGAAGTGTTGGACCTGCTGGTACTACGGAATGAACAGAATGATGCCGCTCCCACCTCCTTTGTGGCTGGCCCGGCCAAAAGCGTCCAAAGGTGAAACGCCCCTGGTGCTTTTGACAGGCAAAATAATCATCCCCGCTACTTTCGTGCGGGGTATTGATGTAACCCTCACCCTGAATCCCTCTCCCTGAAAAGGGAGAGGGGGCGAGGTAACCCCGCGCTGAAGCGCGGGTATTCCTTCGTATATTTAAAATGTTTTTACGGGGGTTAG
>JAUXBQ010000082.1 GCA_030619365.1 candidate division FCPU426 bacterium
ATGAAAGAAAAAAATCCTGGTTTTCAATGTCGAAAAAGAAATCGCCGAAGGCATTGCCTTGGTTTTGGAGGCGGAATTTAATTGCAAGGCCATACGGGTCTACCACAAGGATGAGGCCTTTAAGATTATCACTCAATTTAAACCCGATTTGGTCATCGGTTGCATGGCGACCATGATTGGCGGCGACATTGACTGGGTTCGAAAGTTGCGGCAGCAATGCCCAAAATCACAATTGCCTATTATTCTCATCGGGAACTCAGACGAGGAAGAGATATCGCCGGAAGACCAGGAAACCCTTAAACAACTGGTCGACTATGTGCTTGCTTGCCCCTTCAGGCCCAATGCGCTCATTACCGCCGTAGAGACCTCTTTTTACAAAGATAATATCCATTAATTTATCCTTGTACATCCCGGCGAGACGAGAGTAAAATATTTGTAACTCACCGCAGGGAAAGGGGTGACCCCTCATGTCTCAAATGTATAAAGGCGAGATCAGGGCAGAGCAACGTCAATTTCCCCGCAGCCGTCTACAATTAATGGTTCATTATAAATTCCTCGAAGCTGGCGAAGTTTATCACGCCCTGGAAAGCAAATCCGACAAGTTTGGGACCAAAGGCCTGTCCATGACCAGTGACCGGCAGCTGCGGGAAGGCCAGCATCTCTTGCTGACTCTTTTTTTGCCGCCCGAACCAACCACGGCGCGACCGGACAATGTCGCGGTGGCGGAAGATGAGTGCCTGCCGGTCGTGGTGCTTTCCCGGGTAGTTTGGTGCCTGCCCCGCGACACCCGCCAATACCAGGCCGGCGTCGAGTTTTTAGACGTGGAAGAAAAACACAAAAACCGTCTAAAGACGTTTCTGATTGAGCATCATCTGGATATAGACGCTTCCGCGCTTTATCATTAACCTTCCCCACGGAATACACCACTTTTATTCTTTCCCTGCGTAAACCCCAATTCTTCTGCTGCGGTTCGAGTTCATATCTCGCGTGTGATGGCCCCGGATGCCGGGGTGTGCTATACTTGAGAACAGACGATTTGGCGAGTGAGGAGCTGGTTTATGGCGAATCCTGGTTGTTTTGAAAATTATCCCATGCGGATTGTAGTAATAGCCAATCTGCTGTCCCTGGCGGTCTATGGCCTGGGCGCGCTGATCATGTTCCAATTGGGCTGCCCGGCCGCCGCGTGATCCAAAAACCACGTGACTTCGCCCGCCGGGAGGACACGGCCCGCCGGACAAGGCCAGGATAAACCGGCCGCGGGCAATAACCGCGTCCTTTGCCAATGAAGTCAGGTAATCCGCCGCCTGGCCCAGCGACTTCACATCCTGGAAAATTCGTGTTTGGATATTAATTTGTCTATCCCAACTGGCGCAGGGCGTGGCGGGCGGCACCGAGCAGGGCGGTTTTCGGATCGAGGATTACCTGGACCCGAATCATGCTCAATAAATCAGCCATGCGGCCTTTGTGGCGAAAGGCCTGAGCAAAAGCGGGGGTGCGCAGAACCGGCAATATTTTCGGCGCAATACCGCCTCCCAGAAAAACGCCGCCCAGGGCCAGGGATTTCAGGGCCAAGTTCCCGGCTTCGGCGCCATAGAGACGGGCAAAACGGTCCAGGGCCAGCTCACAGAGCGGAACTTCTTTATTTAGCGCCAATTGGGTAATCACCGCGCTGGGATCTTCCCGCTGGAAACGTTCGCCCAGCCAGCCTGGTTCTTCGCCTTTGCCGGTATCCCTGAGAAATCGGTAAATCCGGAACAAGCCAGGGCCGGAAAGAAGCCGCTCAATGCTCACGTGTTCGAATTCCCGGAGGAAAAACCGGAGCATTTCAATTTCAAGCTCATCCCGTGGGCTGAAATCCGTATGTCCGCCTTCCGAGGGGGAGGGGATCCACTCTTGCCCGTTCCAGAACAAGATGGCTTCTCCCAAGCCGGTCCCGGCGGCGAGCAAAGCGGCATTGCCCTCCACGACCGGCACATCGGGCGTGAGCAGCTCCAGTTGGTCCGGCGAGAGTTCGGGAATACCATAGGCCGTGGCCACCAGATCATTAATAAGCTCAATTCGGGGGAGTTTTGATTTGGCTTGCAGATCTTTTTGATCAATATCCCAGCTGAGATTCGGTGCTTCGCAGCGTCCGTCCTGAAGAGGGCAAGCAACACCCAAACAAGCGGCAGTGACGGGACGCTTATTATCTTTCAGAAATTGATTGATAATCTCGCTTAAATCCGAGAAAGAATTGGTGGGGTAGGTTTCTTCCCGCACGGATTGCAAGCCTTTGTCACGGACTTCAAAAAAACCCAGATTAGCCTTGGTGCCGCCTACATCGCCCGCTAGGATCAAGGTGGACATTTAACTCACCCTTTCGACTCGGGATTGCGCCAGGTGTGGCTTGGCAGCAGAATGTCATCCGCGGCGGACGGGCCCCAGGATCCGGCCGGGTAGGTTGCCAGGGGACTCCTGGCTGAATCGGTTTCCCAGTGCCTGAGCACCGGCGCGAGCAGGGTCCAGGAGGCCAGCACGCCAAGGCAGGCAAATAATAGATATGCAAGCTGGGTTGGCCGGGCGTGAGGCAAAAGGTCAATTCGGTTGATGTCACTGGCTGACCGGCCTACAATAAGGTAGAAGCGATCCGGAAAAGATCGTACTTCCGAACAACCTGAATGTCAAATGCAAAAAGGGACGGCTGGCCGAGAATAAAAAAAGGCCTCCGGCCAAATTAACATAAACTTAAAAACACGTGACAAGACTCCACAGGAAAAGGACGGACAGATGAAGAAAATGTATCGGGGCAAGGTCGAGGTGGAGAACCGGAGCTATCACAGACTTCATTTCAATCTGGGCATACGGTTTGCCGTCATGCAAAAGGGCGAATTGCCCAAGCCGATTAAAAGCCTGTCTGCGGACATGGGAGCGGGTGGAATGGCCATGCACACCACCATCCGCTGAGCGTGGGGCAGCTACTGACAATCAACCTCTATCTGCCGCCGTGGGAAGTCAATATAAACTCGCCTGAGGTCCTGCCCAACTATTGCGAAGAGGACTGCGAACCTGTGACGATCCTGGCCCGGGTGGTTTGGAGCAAGTCACTGCCTGGTCACGCACACAAAGCCGGCCTGGAATTCTACGATGTCGACCGTAAAAACCGCAAACAGGTCAAACACTTCCTGGTGGAATACGAACTGGACGAAAAAACCACCTCCTGACCGGAACCGGGCCGGGCCGGGCGGGTCAGGCCACGACAGCGGGACGGGAACACCGCACGGGCTATTTGGTGAGCAAGTTTTTACTTAGCTTGACCATTATTGGATTTTGCGTCCTCCATGACCTCGCTGATAATGATGTCCATGTCTGTCAGCTGTTTCAGCGTCATGGGCTCCAACTTGAGACCACATGTCGTGCAGTTTTTCTCGTCATTCCAGCGCTTCCACTGGATTTTTCCGTGTCCTTTGATTTCTACAAAAGGATTGGGTAAATCCAGCTTGAAATCCAAGCGGTTTCTCTCGATCAGTTCGGAAGAGAGGGGGAGTTCCACGCGCATGCCGTTGAGGCTGATATCCTGGATGCGTCCCTGGGTGCATATTTTACGTATCCCTTTTTCGTCCTCGTAGGTGAATGTCACCGGAAGATCAACGTACACGCGCTCTTCAATTCGTCCGTTTGCTTGGTCCTTTTTCTTCATGAAGTCTCAGTCCTCCTTTTTGGTTTGGTATAGTTCCTGTTCTTTCATGCGTAAAACATTAAGCAGGTAATACTCCAGCGCTTCCCGCACGACAAAGCTAAAACTTCTTTTTTTCTGGCCGGAGACCGCGCGTAGAGTATCGATGATTTTGGCGTCGTTTTCGGGAATGTAAAAGTTAATGATCATGCTGGGTCCTCCTGTTATCTTATATGATATTATATGATACTATAATATTATGTCAACAAAAAAAATAATTCAGTCATCGTAGGGAACGGTCGAGACCGTTCCCTACAGTCAGGCGGGTGTTTTCCCTTTACAAATAACGAAAAAAACGTATAATTCCCCTATATTTTTGCTCTGGAGGATTGTTTTATGTCTGGACATTCGAAATGGGCATCCATTAAACGTTCCAAGGCGGTCACTGACGCCAAACGTGGCAAAGCATTCACCAAGGTCACCAAGGAAATCATCCAAGCCGCGAAAACCAGCGGCGGCAATCCGGACATGAACCCCAGGCTGCGGACCGCCATTCTGGCCGCCAAGGCCGTCAATATGCCGCAGGACAACATTAAGAAAGCCATCATGAAGGGCACCGGCGAACTGACCGCGGAATCCTTAGACGATATCATTTACGAAGGATACGGCCCGGGCGGCGTGGCCATCATGATTGAAATAACCACGGACAACAAGAACCGGACCGCCTCGGAGATCCGATCGATCTTTTCCAAGCGTCATGGGAATCTGGGAGAACCAGGTAGCGTGGCCTGGATGTTCGAGAAAAAAGGGCAGATTCTCGTTCCACAGGACGCTATCGGCGAGGACGAATTGATGGCCCTGGCGCTGGATTCCGGAGCCGAGGATATCAGCACCGAGGAAACAATGTTCACCGTCACCACCGCGCCCAACGATTTTGAAGCGGTTTATAACGCCATCAAGGGCAAGCTGGAGCCGGAGTCCGCGGAAATCTCCCTGGTGCCGAAAAACACCGTCCTGGTGGAGGGCGAAAAAGCCGCCGGTCAATTGCTGGCGCTCATGGAAGCGCTGGAAGACCAGGATGACGTGCAGAAAGTCCACGCGAATTTCGATATTCCGGACGCACTAATGGAAAAGTTACGGGACAGCGAATGAGCCGGCGTTGCGACGCCATGGTCCGGTCCTGACCGGCCCGGAGAATACGGAGACCCCAGGGAAAGGAGTTGGTTGTCCGCATGACTGAGAATCCCCAAACGAAGGAAGCCGTCTGGCACACGCTGTTGGAATTAGTTCCCCAGGCACGGAAGCTTTCCCAAGAGCAACGCCTGAAAATGACCGGGCTCATGCGCCAGTCGCTGCTCCTGCAGGAAAAGGATAAAAAGGAAGCGCAAAACGTGTACCGGTCGAAGGATGCGCCGGCGCTGCGGGCTTTGGTGGAGAGTCTGCCGTTCGCGGACCGGGAAGAGATCACACGGAGCGTCGAAGAACTCCAGTTGGACCCGGAAGAACGGGAAATGGAAATCGCGAATTGGGCGTTCCGCCGCCAATCCGCGGAAGGCGAGTTGCTCGTGCGGGAGCAGTTGGTGCCGTTCAAACTCGTGCGTTTGTACCGCGATTTTTTTCTTCTTCTCTGCCGGACGGTTGCGGAGGATATTACCCTGGGTTTTAGCGCGGTTTTTGGAAAGTCGCCGGACGCGTTTTCCGGACAGACACTGCAAACCGGGGAGCAATCCTGGACAGGCTGGGTTTGGGTCAGGGGCGGGGAAGCGAACGAAGACCGGGAAGCGTTGGCGCAAATTCGCTCCCTGTGGAAAGAGATTGGCCGATGAAATTAAGCTTTACCCGCGAGGGCCGGATCCTGCTGTGGAGCCTGGTTTTTCTGATGAGCGTGGACCTGGCCGCCGGTATCCTGTTCGAGGGTTGGTTCCAAAGGCCGATGCTGGTGCTGGGCGGGCTGTTCGGCGCGTTGGCGCTGGTGGTTCTATTCTTTTTCCGGGATCCCGAGCGGAAAAGCGGGGCGACGCCGGAAGCGATTCTGGCGCCGGCCGACGGCCTGGTGGTGAGGGTGGACGAGGCGGAAGAATCCAGGCACCTGCGGGCGCCCGCGCAACGCATCGCGATTTTCATGCACGTGGGCAATGTGCACGTCCAGCGCGTTCCGAGCGAAGCGCGCGTGGAGTGGATTAAGCACCAGCCCGGGCGTTTTCGCCCGGCCCTGGACCAACGGGCAGCCAGCGACAATGAGCAGCAATGGTACGCGTTTACCGGCCCCCGCGGTAAATACGTCCTGGTGCAGATCGCGGGTATGCTGGCGCGGCGCACGATCAGCTGGCTGGCCGAGGGACAGGCGTGCGCGCGCGGAGAGCGCCTGGGCATGATCGCCCTGGGCTCGGAAGTGGATTTGTATCTGCCCCTGAGCGCGGAGGTCAGCGTGCGGCCGGGAGCCCGCGTGAAAGCAGGGCAAACCGTGATCGGAGCGTGGCGCTAATGGCCAAAGCGGCGAGACGGACGCAGGTGGGGGCCTACTGGCTGCCCAATCTGCTAACGACCTTCAACCTGGTGTGTGGGATTCTGGCCACTTTGCTGGCGATCGAGAACTATTCGTCCGGCCAGGCGACCCGTCTCGAGGATTATGCGGTCTCGGCCTGGCTGCTCCTGGCGGCCATGCTCTTTGATTTTCTGGACGGGAAAGTGGCGAGATGGACCAACGCGGTCAGTGATTTCGGCGTAAAAATCGATTCGCTCTCCGATTTTGTCTCCTTTGGCATCGGGCCCGTGGTCATTGCCTACACGGCGCTGCTGCCGGCGACCTCGCCCGCGATTCAAATCGGGGCCTGTTTCCTGTTTCTACTGGCTGGCGCCTTCCGGTTGGCCCGGTTTAATACTGAGTGCGAAACCGGTGGCGGCCAGCAGTATTTTTGCGGGTTGCCCATCCCGGCGGCCTCGGCCCTGATCTGCACGGTCGTCCTGATGTCCAGCGAGCCGGCGTGGGCGGGCGCACCGCCCCTGGTGGGTCAGTCTTTGTCCCCCTTGCCACCCGCCATGGCCAGCACCCTGTCGGCCTTTTTACTGGTTGCGCTGGCGGGGTTAATGATGAGCCGTATCCCGTTTCCGGCCTTCAAGCGGTTCAATCGCCGCAATCTGATCATTCTGGGGGGCGCGGCGATTTTCTTCGGGGTGTTGTCCCTGCTTTTGGCCCTGGGGAACATCTTGTTTTTGATCATGTCGCTTTATGTCTTTATCGGGCTGTACCAATATTTTCTGGACCGGGTTATCCGGCAGCATCAACCCCCCCGCCAGCGTGGCAAACGCCCAAGCGCGGGCTAAGAGAATTCATAGGAGTGTGACCACTACCATGGCGAAACATTGCGTGGCCTTGTCTTCCGAAAAAAAGATCGAAGTGCCGGAAGGAACGACCTTCAGCGAGGCGCTCAAACAACTGAATCCCGCGCTCTACGGGAAAGCCCTGGCCATCCAGATCGGGGAGCACGCCCTGGATTTGCAGGCCGAGGTACCTGGGGGTGAGCACCAGATCAAGGTTTTAGATTTTGCCTCATCCGCTGGGGAGGAAATATTCCGGCATTCCTCGGCCCACCTCATGGCGGCCGCGGTCAAGGAATTGTATCCCGAGTCCAAGGTGACCATTGGGCCGGCCATCCAGGACGGATTCTACTATGACTTTGACCGGGCCACGCCCTTTTTGCCGGAAAACCTGGGCGCCATAGAGGAGCGTATGCGGGAACTGGCCAGGAAAAAACTACCGTTTGTGCGCCGCACTCTCTCCCAGGCCGAGGCGCGGGAGCTCTTCGCCCGTATGGGGGAAGATTACAAACTCGAGCTGCTGGATGCCATTGAGGACGACCAGGTTTCCCTGTATACCCTGGGTGACTTTGTGGACCTTTGCCGTGGCCCCCATGTCCCGCATTCAGGCGTCATCAAGGCCTTCAAACTGCTCTCCGTGGCCGGCGCGTACTGGCGGGGGGATGAGCGGAATAAAATGCTGCAGCGGATCTACGGCACCAGCTTTGATAAAGCCTCGGCGCTGGAGGCGTACCTGAACCGCCGGGAGGAAGCCAAGCGCCGTGATCACCGCCGCCTGGGCAAAGACCTGGACTTGTTCTCGTTCCATGAGGATTCCGGCGCCGGGCTCGTGTATTGGCACCCCAAGGGCGCGCTGATAAGGAAAATCATGGAGGATTTTTGGCGGGACGAGCATCTGCGGAACGGTTACGAGCTGCTCTACACGCCGCACGTGGGACGGGCGCAGCTCTGGGAGACTTCCGGGCACCTTTCGTTTTACAAGGATGCCATGTACGCGCCCATGCAGATTGATGAAAACGACTACTACCTCAAGCCCATGAACTGCCCCTTTCACATTAAAATTTACAAAACCGATATCCGCAGCTACCGGGAAATGCCCATACGCTGGGCCGAGTTGGGGACGGTTTACCGCTACGAAAAATCCGGCGTTCTGCACGGGTTGTTCCGGGTCCGGGGATTTACCCAGGATGACGCCCATATCTTCTGCACCCGCGCCCAGTTGGAAGCGGAAATCCAGGAAGTGATCCGTTTCGTGCTCTTTGTCCTGAAGACCTTCGGTTTCGAGGAGTATCAAATATACTTGTCCACCAAGCCGGAAAAGGACACGGTCGGCGGGGAAGAGGCCTGGGAGGAAGCCACGCAGGCGCTGCGCAAGGCCCTGGAGGCCACCAACCTGCCGTATAAGGTGAACGCCGGGGCGGGCACATTTTACGGCCCCAAGGTGGATATCGAGATCAAGGATTGCCTGGACAGAACCTGGCAATGTTCCACCATCCAGGTGGATTTCAACCTCCCCGAACGTTTTGACATGACTTACATGGGCGAGGACGGCCGCGAGCACCGCCCGATCATGATCCACCGCGCGCTCATGGGATCCCTGGAGCGCTTTTTCGGCGTCATGATCGAGCATTACGCGGGCGCGTTTCCGGTCTGGCTCTCGCCCATACAGGCCCGGGTATGCACCATTGCGGATCGCCACCAGGAATACGCCGTACAGGTTCTGAAGAAACTGAAGGATGCGGGAATACGGGCGGACGCTGATCTGCGCGGGGACAAGATAAACGCGAAAATACGCAAGGCTCAGATGGAAAAGATCCCATACATGCTGGTTTTGGGGGACCGGGAAATCGAGCAAGGCCGGGCGGCCCTGCGCCTGCGCAGCGAGGAAAACCTGGGTGCCCTGCCCATGGATGAAATCATCACCAGGATCAAGACCAAAAGCGATAAAAAATCCCTGGATTTGTAATATTGGTGGTTATTTTGTTTCTTTGCCACGAAGACACAAAGGCACCAAGAAAACAAAAAAGATGAATTATTGTTTTAAACTTTGTGTCTTAGTGCCTTGGTGGCTAATTTTTATTCTTTGTTAAAGCAGACCCCAAGTCTACCCAGGATTAACATAGGGAAAGGAAATGACCGTGAGTAAAACGCAGGAGACCATCCGGGTGCCGGGATTCACCTTTGCCGGGATTCCCCTGGCCAATGAGCGTAAAAACTTAGGTCTCATATTTTCGGAAGTTCCGGAAACCGTGGGCGCCGCGCTTTTTACCCGGAATGATTTCAAGGCAGCGCCGGTCCTGCTGTCGCAGCGCCTGGAAGCTGAGGACAGCGTCAAGCGGGCCATAGTGGTGAATAGCGGCAATGCCAACGCGTTTACCGGCCAACAGGGATTGGCGCGGGCCGAGGCTGTGGTGCAATCCCTGGGGCAGCAACTGAAACTTCAGGACACGGCGTGCTATATCGCCTCCACCGGTGTGATCGGGCGGCAAATGGACCAGGACGCGATCCGTGACAAGCTGCCGGACCTGGTCTCAAGCCTGGGGGAGGACAAATTCAGCGATTTCGCGGAAGCCATACTGACCACGGATACGCGTCCGAAAATTGAAGCGAGTTGTTTCAAGCTGGGCGGGAAGGACGTGTCGCTGGCAGGCTGCATAAAAGGTGCGGGAATGATCATGCCGGACCTGGCGACCATGCTGTGTTTCGTGGTTACAGATGCGTCGATCACGGATATATTGCTGAAAAAAGCCTTGCGTACTGCCGCAGGTCATACGCTAAATAGTATAACCGTGGATGGTGATACAAGTACCAATGATTCAGTATTTATACTGTCCAACGGGTTGGCGAAAAACCCTTGTATTGAAAAGGAAAACCAGGACTACTTTGTATTTGTGTCGGAATTGGAGCAGTTGTTGGAGAAATTGTCCAAAGCCTTAATCAGTGAAGCGGAAGGTGCAACCAAGCTGCTGACCATTGAAGTGCGCAAGGCCAAGGACGCGGAAACGGCCCGGGCTGTGGCCCTGTCAGTGGCAAATTCGCCCCTGGTGAAGACCGCTTTTTTCGGAGAACAGCTTAACTGGGGAAGACTTGTCATGGCCGTGGGCAAGGCCCAGACCGGAGCGGAAGCAGCACTGCTTGACTTATACGTGAACGGGGTAAAAATAGTCGAACAAGGCGAGCCGTTGGACCATACAGCAGGGTACCGTGAGGCCGAAGCCTCTCTAAAGAAGAAAGACCAGCATGTGCACATTGATCTTAATCAGGGCCTGAATAAGCACAAAGTCTATACCTGCGATTATTCATTGGAATACGTCAAGATCAACGCGAACTATATTTCCTGAGAAAAAAACCGGAACCGCGAGATAGAGAGAAAATAATAAAGATCGATGGGTGTATTTACTGATAATTGTAACGTCGTATAATATATATTATGTTAACTAAAACCAGCAATTACAAAATATGCTATAATCCTTCCAATAAGTTCAGCAAATTGGTGCCAGCCACTATTTATAAAAAAATCTAATGATGAGTTAACCATGGTTATGTAAGGTGTATGATATCACCTTAATATTATCATACCAATAAATATAATCA